>VGML01000116.1 GCA_016866415.1 Bacteroidota bacterium
AATTTCTCATAAGCTCCCAACCCAAATAGTGCAAAATCGTATTTAGCTGGGTCAATTGGGTCGAATTCCCTTAGTTTTGAAATGAGTTCTTCATTTGTTTTCCATGAAAACTGTTTCGTTGAAATCAATCCTAACTTGGTTGCTATATTTCCGGTGTGAACATCCAATGGAATTAACAAAGAAGAGCTGTGAATTGACTTCCAAAGTCCGAAATCAACTCCTTTCTTATTTGAGCGAACCATCCAACGAAGAAACATGACCAATCGTTTAGAAGCGGATCCTGAAAGCGGGTTTGAAATATGTTTTTCACTTCTTTTTTCGTGGTCAACTTCTAAAAATATAGATCTGAAATTTGAGATTTTATGGATAAGTTGATTGTCTGTCGAGTGAAAGACATTTTCCAGTCCTTTATGTTTTTCGTAAATGTTTTTTAGTGAATAAAGAAAAAATACGAGGTCATTTCCGTTGAACGTCCGATGAACAAATTTTAATTCTCTTTCTGAAAAATTTAGAATAAAATCATGTGGTTGAAAATTCATTAAGTTAAGCAATTTTTCACCACTTTTTATAATACTTTTCCTATTTCCCCATGCCATTGTCGAAATGAGAAAAGCGCTTATCTCAATATCTTCTTTCCTCTGAAATTGATGTGGAATTTGAATCGGGTCATCCTCAATAAATTTTGGATTTTCGTAAAAATCAGCCTTAAAATCAAGAAAATCTTTGAGTTCGGACTCAGTCATATTAATCATTCACAAACCTACCATCGCGCATAACCAAACTGCGATCTGCCATTTGAGCTAACTCTTCATTATGTGTGACGATTACAAAAGTTTGTTTAAACTCATCACGTAAATGAAAAAACAATTCGTGCAATTCCCTGGCGTTTTTAGTATCTAGATTACCTGATGGTTCATCTGCAAAAATTATTTTTGGGTTGTTGATTAAAGCTCTGCAAACTGCTACTCGTTGTTGTTCTCCACCCGATAATTCGGCTGGTTTGTGTTGACTTCTATCTTCTATTCCGAGTTTAATAAGTAAAGGTATAGCAAGTTCTTCCGCTTCTTTTTTAGTTTTTCCTCCAATTAATGCAGGTAGCATTGTATTTTCGAGCGCACTGAATTCAGGTAGCAATTGGTGAAATTGAAAAATGAAACCCAACGATTGGTTTCGGAAGTTGGATAGTTCTTTTGAATTGAGTTTAAATGGATTTACTCCACCAATTTCTAACGTTCCCGAGTCAGGTCGATCAAGCGTTCCTAAAATCTGAAGTAAGGTTGTCTTTCCAGCTCCCGAGGAACCAACAATGGATACTATTTCGCCTGAATTTATTCGTAATTCAACTCCCTTTAAAATTTCAAGTTGGCCATATTTCTTTTCTATTCTGTTAGCGAAAAGCATTATTTATTCAATTTTAAATTATGTCCGAACTTGTCTTTTTTTGCTTGAAGGTAATTTTCGTTGAACGAGTTACTTTTAATCTCCAATGGCACATTTTCAATTATTTCTAACCCATAACCAATTAGTCCTGTTCGTTTTTTTGGATTATTGGACATAAGTTTCATTTTAGAAACACCTAACTCCCGAAGCATTTGAGCTCCAACGCCATAATCGCGTTCATCTGGTTTAAAACCAAGTTTAACATTCGCGTCAAATGTATCGTAGCCCTCTTCTTGGAGTTTATATGCTTTTAGCTTATTTACTAGTCCTATACCACGGCCTTCTTGGTTCATATAAATAATTACTCCTTTTCCTTCTTTTTCAATTAGTTCCATTGCTTTATGAAGTTGAGGACCACAATCGCATCTGCACGACCCAAAAATATCTCCAGTTAAACATGAGGAGTGCACACGAACTAAAATTGGTTCGTCTTTTTCCCAATTACCTTTAACTAAAGCTAAATGATCTTGATCAGTGTTCTTGTCTTTGAAGGCATGCAATTGAAAATTTCCCATTTCGGTTGGAAGATGAACGTCAACAACTCGCTCTACATGTGTTTCATGCTTTATTCTGTATTTGATCAAATCTTCAATTGATATGATTTTCAAATCAAATCGTCTCGCAATTTTTACTAGTTCAGGAAGTCGAGCCATTGTTCCGTCTTCATTCAAAATTTCAACAATGACACCAGCTTCTTCAAATCCTGCCATTCTAGATAAATCAACAGCTGCTTCCGTATGTCCGGCCCTTCTTAAAACACCACCTTTTCGTGCTCGAAGAGGAAAAATATGTCCAGGTTTCCCGAGTTCCTCAGGTCTCGTATTTGGATCGATTAGAGCTAGAATTGTTTGGGAACGATCACTTGCAGAAATACCAGTAGTGCAACCGTGACCTATTAAATCAATACTAACCGTAAAAGGTGTTTCGTATGCAGCTGAATTGTTACGAACCATCATTTCTAATCCCAATTCGTCGCAGCGAGCTTCACTTAATGGAGCGCAAATTAAACCACGTCCATGCGTAGCCATAAAATTAATTACTTCAGGTGTTGCATTTTGAGCAGCTGTTAAAAAATCACCTTCGTTTTCACGGTCTTCATCATCCACAACAATAATGACACGCCCATTTTGAATTTCCGAAATGGCTTCCTCGATTGTATTCAATTGAAACTTCATTGGTACAAAGATAGGTTTAATTGGTTTTTTATGACGCATTTAAATTTTATTAACCGTGAAATATTTGTTATTACAAAAAGGTTTGATGAAATTTGTACTATGAGAAATCTAATTTCTTTTATTTACTTGATTTCGGCATCATTGTGTTTTACTCAACTTGAAACACCTGAATTGGGTTTGTTAATAAAACGCGTTGATAGCTTAACAAATTTAATTATCACTGAACGAGCAGAAAATCAAGAGCGAATCAAAATATTGACAAATCAATTAAAGGAGAAGGAAGATCAACTGATACGATTGGAAAAACAAATTGGAAACGATGATATTGAATCAATAAATGCCAGTTCAAATCTTAAAAAAGAAATCACTATTGGTAATCAGGTTTGGATGACGGCAAATCTAAACCTTTCCTATTTCCGAAATGGAGATGCTATTCCAGAATCTAAAACAAAAGAGGAATGGATTGCGGCTGGTAAATTAGGTAAACCCACTTGGTGCCATTATGGAAATGACCCCAAAAACGATGAAAAGTATGGAAAATTATATAACTGGTATGCCGTAAGTGATCCAAGGGGATTAGCTCCAAATGGTTGGAAAATTCCTGAATTTGAAGATTTAAATTTACTTGATACTTATTTGTGGGGTGATGTCGGTTTGAAATTGAAAAATGACTCTGGTTGGAATTCATGGAATGTGGAAGAACGTTGTAAGTCTTGTATTGGCTGGACTGAGGATCAAAAAAGAGCAAAGAAATGCAGTTCATGTAATAACAAAGGAATTCGGATTTCAAAAACGAATTCGGGAAATGGAACCAATAGTTCAGGTTTTTCTGCTCTTCCTGGTGGTTTTCGCAATGCAAATGGTGAATTTGATAAAATTGGACAACATTGTTATTTATGGAGCTCAACGCCACAATTCACGCTGTATGGAAGATATCGAATTCTCTCAAATATGGAAGATGAATTGATTATGAATTATGCCACCAAAGACTTCGGAATGTCTGTGCGCTGCCTGAAAGAATAAATATCTCAAGTTATTTTGTTGGAATTGATTTCAAAATTTCCAAATAGTATTTCCAAAACTTTTGAACCGAAGATACCTGAACTTTCTCATCTGGAGAATGCGCAGCTCGAATGTTGGGTCCAAAAGAAATCATATCAACTCCAGGAAGATGCTTTCCTAAAATTCCGCATTCCAAACCTGCATGACAAGCTTTAACTTTTGGCTCTTCCTTGAACATTTCTTTATACAAGTTTTCCATTACGTTTAAAATAGCTGAGTGGGGATTTGGTTTCCACCCAGGGTATTCACCTCCTTGAATAACTTCACATCCGATATTTTCAAAAGCACAACGAATTGCCATTGCTACTTCTGCTTTTGTAGATTCAACACTGCTCCGTTGTAGAGATTGACTTGTGAAACTTCCATTTTTAATTATAATTCTTGCTAAACTTGAAGAGGCCTCAACTAATCCTTCAATATCTGGACTCATTCGAAAAACACCATTCTGAATGGAGCATAGTAAATTGATGATTTTTTTAAAATCTGAATCCGACATCGCTTTTTCGACTGAATTAATCTCTTTTGAACTGATATTTATTGCGGGTTCGATGCTTTTATATTCTTCTTTTAATGTCGCAACTTGCTCATCAAATAGCATTTTAAATTTATCAGCATTCGAAGATGAAATTACGAAAGTTGCTGTTGCTTCACGCGGAATGGCATTTCTCAAGCTTCCACCATCGAAAGATACCAATTGAATTGAAAGTTGACGATTGATTTCCCATAAAATGCGAGCCATCCATTTATTTGCATTTCCTCTACCTTTGTCGATATCCATTCCTGAATGTCCGCCTAGTAAGCCCCGAATGGAAATTTCAATTGTTTTACTGTTTTGATTTACATGCGTTTCCGTGTAATTATATGATGTGTTGGTGTCAATACCTCCGGCGCAACCGATTGAAAGTTCGTCGTCGTCTTCTGTGTCAATATTTAATAAAATTTCACCTTGAAAAAGTGAGCTATCCATTTGCATAGCTCCTGTCATTCCTGTTTCTTCATCTATTGTAAAAAATGCTTCTACAGCTGGATGCATAATTTCATTCGAAGAGAGAACAGCCATAATGGCTGCAACCCCGATTCCATTATCAGCACCAAGCGTAGTTCCGTTAGCTTTTACCCAATCTCCGTCAACCAACATTTCAATTCCTTGTTTATCAAAATCAAAGATTGTATCTGAATTTTTTTGGTGAACCATGTCTAAATGCGACTGTAAAATAACTGTTTTGCTATTTTCCATTCTGGAAGAAGCTGGTTTCTTGATAATGACATTTCCAATTTTATCCACGATTGTTTCAAGTCCAAGATTATTTCCGAAATCAACCATAAACTGACGCACGCGCTCTTCTTTTTTCGAAGGACGTGGAACAGCATTTAAATCTGCAAAATGATTCCAAAGGATTTGTGGTTCTAATGAGCGAACTGACATATGTGTAATTTTTAATGATTAAGGAAATTTTGGATATTGTAGGAAGTTTGGATCGCGTTTTTCAAGAAATGCATGTTTACCTTCTTGCGCTTCCTCGGTTAAATAATAGAGTAGGGTAGCATCGCCTGCGAGTTCCATTATACCGTGCTGACCGTCAAGTTCTGCATTCATGGCGCGTTTTATCATTCGAATGGCCAACGGGCTTCTTTTCATGATTGTTTTACTCCATTCTACAACCGTATCTTCCAATTGATTTAATGGAACAACTTTGTTTACCATGCCCATTTTCTCAGCTTCTACTGCTGTGTATTGATTGCATAAAAACCAAATTTCTCTTGCTTTTTTCTGTCCAACGTGGCGCGCCAAATAAGATGAACCAAATCCACCATCAAAACTTCCTACTTTGGGTCCGGTTTGCCCGAAACGTGCATTATCAGAAGCAATTGTCAAATCACAAACAACATGTAAAACATGACCTCCACCTATAGCGTAGCCATTCACCATGGCAATAACCGGTTTAGGAAGTGAACGAATCGCTTTGTGTAAATCCAATACATTCAATCTGGGTACGCCATTTTCAGAAATGTATCCACCAACACCTTTTACATTCTGGTCTCCGCCAGAACAGAATGCTTTGTCACCTTCTCCCGTTAGCACAACCACATTGATATCTGGATTTTCTCGACAAATATTCATAGCATCTAACATTTCAAAATTCGTTTCCGGACGAAAAGCATTGTAAACATGCGGACGGTTAATTGTGATTTTACCAATTCCTTCGAAAAACTCGAATTTAATATCGGTGTAATTTTTAAGTGTTTTCCAATTTCTAGCGGACATATAAAATTGTTTTTACAAAAATAACAACATAGATAAATGTAAGTTGTTTTGATGGGCTGAATCTTTTATTGATTAGTAGATTTAATTGAGATGAAAAGTAAGTGAGAAAAAAAATTTGGTTTTTGTTATTGTCAATGCTATAAAAAGAAAGAAAAAAGTCTTGTGCTAGAAAGATTTAACTACCCAAGTTCATCTAGCCTTCCTGCTTTCGGTTGTATTCTTTCTTTGTCTTTAAGAACCAAATCTCCTAAACCAATTATTGATGGGTCATCTGCAATTATTTCTTGAATACTTTTTTCGTTGATTCCTTCAAGTTTAGCGATAGGTATTCGTTCGGGTTTGTATATTTTTTTCATAAGATTAATTACACAAATATAAAGTTATAAGGAATAATAAATCAGTTATTTATATTCGTAATTAACTCAATTTTCACGAACGCTTAAATAGAGTTTGTGTTACAAATGAGTTACAATAGGAAATAAAAAAAAGGGTTACATTTTTGTAACCCTTTGATTTTCAGTGCTCCCCTTATTGAAGATAGATGCAACTATTCACCATTAACTGACTATGTAATTCTCCATAGATCATGGTATTCTAAGTCTAAATAGTATTCCAATTTTATTTAATTAAAATACCATCAAATATA
>VGML01000117.1 GCA_016866415.1 Bacteroidota bacterium
ATTATTCAATCTTGGAATTTGAACAAGCAACAAATTGGAATAGAAATAGATATGGATTGCATTGCGAATATGCCGAGTTCAGCATTTAGTCCTTCGGGCTGGAGCTTGGATCAAGTTAGAACCTATTTAATGCATATTATTCCGAAAATTGAACAATTAGCCTATGTACACTTGCCTGAGGCGGCACCAAAAGATGAACTTGAAAATCGGCTAGTTGGCAAGGCTTTGACCTATTTAGTTCGAGATATTGTTAATCAGACTTAACTATTTGTTTTTCTCTAATTTATTTAATACATTTAGAGAAATCAATTTATGCTCAAAAAAATTGTCTTGATTCGAGATTTTTTTCCGTTTCGACTAATTCAGTCGCAACTGAAGTATAATTTTTTCGGATTAATTTATTGGGTCATTCTTTTCTTAATTATTTCGGAATCATTAGGCTATGCTTTTGGAATCCCATTTCTATTTTTTTCACCTGAATATTTAGGCAAGATAAGTTGTCTTAGTTTTTTATTCCTTGGATTTAGTATTGGTGGATTCACAATGGCATATAACGTTTATAGTTATACGAAAATTGGCCCTAGATTTCCTTTCTTAATTGTTGTTTCAACGCCTTTCTTTCGATTTTGCATTAACAACTCGTTGATCCCACTCGTATTCATCGTTTTTTATCTGTTTAAAATGACAAAATTCCTTCTTAATGAGGAACTGGCGAATTCCTCACAAGTAGCCCTTTATTCTGCGTCTTTTATTCTTGGTTTCTTAATTTTCATTGCCTTTTCGATTTTATATTTTTTCCCTTTACGTAGAAATAAAGATCAAAATGATGATGATGACGAAAGCTCTCAAAATCCAGTTTCGTCTGTAGCTGTTAAAGGGGATAAATGGTATAATTACTTCCGTTCGGAATCAAAAAGACCGATTTATTATTTTGGAAGAAAATTCAAGATTTACAAGAGCAGAAGTATTCAGCATTTGGATCAAGAAATAATCGAGCAAATTTATGGTCAAAATAGAATTAATGCGATCATTTTCGAAGCGATAACGTTGCTTGCATTTTTGGGTATGGGTTTTTTTCGAAATTACTCGTTTTTCGAAATGCCAGCGGCAGTTAGTATTGTTACGCTTCTAACCATTATTTCCATGTTGTTTAGCGCTCTGATTTCTTGGTTTCATCGGTGGGCTTATCCGCTAATTGTTGGCTCTATTATAGGTATGTCATATTTAAGTACAGTAACTCCATTCTTTAAATACACCAGTTATGCTATTGGTTTGGATTATCAAAAGAATAAACGAACCGAATATACGGTAGAAAATATTTCGAAAAATGGGTTGGATTCTGTTGATTTGGCTAATTCCAAACTTGGGATATACCAAATGTTGGAAAATTGGAAAAAAAATCAACAAATCAAGAAGCCTAAATTGATTATTCTAAATACCTCTGGTGGTGGTTCTCGAAGTGCTTTGTGGACGATGGTTGTCATTGGGAATTGTGATAAAGCCCTTCAAAATAAGCTATCAAATCGACTTCAACTCATTGCTGGTGCTTCCGGCGGAATGGTTGGTGCAGCTTATTATCGCGAATTGATTTTGATGGAAAAAACAAATCAAATTTCATCAAAATTCAATAAGGAATATCAAGCAAATATTTCCAAGGATTTACTCAATAAACTTGCCTTTTCCGCTTCGACAAATGATTTGTTGATCCGATATAAAAGAATGGATTATAACAAGCACTCCTACACATTAGAACGAGGGGCCGCGTTTGAAGCACATTTGCATCAAAACCTCAATAATTTTTTGGAACATCCACTCGGTTATTACCAGTCTTTTGAGCAAAAAGGGCAAATTCCACTCATGATTTTTAGTCCGACCATTATCAATGACGGTCGCCGTTTGTTGATTTCATCTCAGAATCTCAGCTACATAGTTAGCAAAAGAAATGGGAATTCGGTATTTGAAAACATTGATTATCAAACTTTCTTTAAGGAAAATGATCCGAATTCGATTCGATTTTCTAGTGTACTTAGGGCAAATGCTACCTTTCCTCTTGTTATGCCGATGATTACGATGCCAACCAAACCAGAAATTCAATTGATGGATGCAGGAATTCGGGATAATTATGGCGGAAAAGTCACTATTGATTATTTGTTCGCAATGAGCGATTGGATAAAGAAAAATACCTCAGGAGTAATAATTGTTGAAACACGTGACACCAAACGAATTTTAAACGATGAAGCTTACAATGATATTTCGCTTATGGATAAAATCACATTGCCTTTTGGCAACATGATTACTAATTTTACACGAACGCAAGATTTTGATCAAGAGCAATTGATGAAATTTTGTACAAAGAGTTTTAATTTTCCAGTTGATATTGTTACGTTTAATTTACGTGAACGTTCAAAAGACCGCATTTCCTTATCTTGGCATTTGACGAAACGAGAAAAAAGGAAAATAGCTAAAGCATTTTATAGTAAAGAAAATCAAGTTATGTTGGCTAAACTAGAGGAATTACTTCTTGGACATTGAAACATTTTCCAAGCTAACTACATAATCAACTTGACAATCGGCGGGAGACATGGCTCTGCTCAAGTTGAGGTTAAAATTTAAACTAAGACCTTCTTTCTTGAATTTTTCATCCAACTGAATGGGGAAGATAGTCTTACCTATATAATATGATAGATTGGAAACAAAACATTGATTAATTTCAATATAATAAGGACAACCATTATTATTCAAATGAACTGTTCCTGTGTAAATAGTAGTTTCATTAGTTTGATTTGACTGCTGATTTTTAGCACTTCGGCAAGAATAAATCATCAAGAGAGCAATAATTAATTTATACATGTCAAACTTTTTTCAAATGTACAAAAAAAGAGGCCCGAAAGCCTCTTTTCAAATCAACCTGTAGCAAAGTTAATTTAGATCCTGTATTGCAATAACGTAAGACGCTTGCATTTGGTTACATCTTTGAATTAACATTTTGACATTGATAAAGATTTTTTTTAGTCAAAAATTAAAATAAAGCTTGAAATATATTTGTTTCGTGATTCAGGTTAATACTTCAATAGAGGCTTTAGTCAAATTGATTGATGATCCAGACGAAAATGTTTTTGGGCATGTAAAGGACCAATTATTAAAATGCGGTGTTGAGGCAATTCCATATTTAGAGCATTCATGGGAATATGATTACTTCGGTTTAATTTTTCAAACACGCGTTGAGCAAATCATTCAAGAAATTCAATTTGAAGAAACTAAGAATCAACTTACAAATTGGGTGAATTCATATGAAAAAGATTTATTGGAAGGGGCAATTATTGTTTCGCGTTTTCAATATCCAAATTTAGATGACCAGAACATTCGAGACACGATTCAAGCAATCAGAAGAGATATTTGGTTGGAAATAAATGACAATCAAACCTTGTTTGAACAAATAAAAATTTTCAACAAAGTATTCTTTGGGCACTATCAATTTCAGGGTGATGCGAAGAATTTCCATTCACCAGTAAATTCGTACATTAATACGGTTCTCGAAAGTAAAAAAGGAAATCCATTGAGTTTATGTTTAATTTATAGCGTAATAGCTCAATCACTTGATCTTCCCGTATTCGGTGTAAATCTTCCCAATCATTTTGTGTTAGCTTGCATGGACTCAAATCATTCAAATTACCTCATTAATCAACAAAATGAATACGGTGTTTTGTTCTATATCAATGCATTCTCTAGAGGAAGCATTTTTGATGTGAATGAAATTAAGGACTTTTTATCAAAATATGATTTGCCAGTCAATCGCGAGTATTTTGAACCTTGTTCGAATTCTGCAATCATCAAACGCATGTTGACTAACTTGATCGCGTCCTTCCAGCAAATAGGAAACGCTGAAAAGGTTGATCAATTGAAACAGTTACGTTCAATTATAAGTTAGTGTAATACACCCTAATTTTCTTTTCAACAATTCAATTTTGAGCCCAATAGAATCTTATCTTTGGAGACTAAAAATTACATTATGAATAGTTGGTTTACCGTAAAGGTGAAATATACAAAACAGTTAGAAAACGGAACGTTTAAACGTGTCTCAGAGCCCTATTTATTGGCGGCGATGACTTTTACAGATGCCGAAGCGCGCATATATGAAGAGTTGGGTGCTACTATACGAGGTGAGTTTTTGGTTACCGGAATTTCAAGAACGGATATTCACGACATTTTTTCATACGACGACGCGGATACCTGGTTTAAATGCAAGGTTTCTTATGATAAAATTGATGACGAAGCCGATAAGAAAAAAACAATTTCTCAAAACTTTTTGGTTTCTGCGACAAACGTTAAGGATGCTTACGAACGAATTATTGAAAGTCTTTCAACCTTAATGATTGATTTCAAAATCACATCAATCATTGCGTCGCCAATTGTTGAAATTTTCCCTTATCGGGAGGAAGATGTCGAGACTCCGAAAAAACGAGTTCAGCCGGTTGTTCAATACGAACCGCAAGCAATAGGTAAGATATTTAGTGCTTCGGGATTGGATTTTGATGATTTTCAAGAAGATACAACCGACGAGGAGGAAGATGAAGAAACTGAAAGTGAAATTTCTGATGAATTCTCTGATTCAGACGAAGCATGAGCGAATGGATAAATAAATTGCGCGATAGCCACGCTGATTTTGACAAAGGCGGCTTGATTGATTCGTTGGTAACTAATCCGTTCAAAGGATTTTCACTTTGGTTTGATGAGGCGATTACCAATAATGAAATCGAGGCAAATGCCTGTATAATATCGACCATTGAAGTCAGTACGTTGCAACCATCTTCGCGCATCGTATATTTGAAAGAGTTAAAAAATGAGCAATTCGTTTTTTATACAAATTATAAAAGTCAAAAGGGAACAGAACTTTTGGAGAATCCGAAAGCTTCTTTGTTGTTTTTCTGGCCAGGACTGCAAAGGCAAGTTAGAATTGAAGGGTTGGTTAAAAAAGTTTCATTAGAGGAGAGTGACATTTATTTTGCTTCTAGGCCAAGAGAAAGTCAACTGGGGGCGTGGGCGTCAAATCAATCTGAAGTTTTGAATAATCGAAATGACCTCATTAGTCGATTGGAAGAATTTGATTTGAAATTCCCAAACGAGGTTCCGCGACCACCGCATTGGGGTGGGTATGGGCTGAGTCCGAATTTAATTGAATTCTGGCAGGGTCTTCCTTCGCGATTGCACGATCGGTTGGTTTTTCAAAAAACAGCCGAAAGTTGGTCTACATTCCGAAAAAATCCGTGATGCGAAAGTTTAAACCAACTTGTCATGTCTTGTCAAACGGCGTCAGAGTCGTTTATCTTCACGTTCCTGCTCAAGTCGCTCATATTGGTTTTTTTTTCGGTGCAGGTTCTCGCTATGAGCAAGAAAATGAAGTAGGGTTAGCTCATTTCTTGGAGCATTGTGTTTTCAAAGGAACAACTCAAAGGAAAGCATTACATATTTTGTCTCGTATTGATTCAGTTGGAGGAGAATTAAATGCATTCACATCGAAAGAGGAATTGTGTTTGCATGCATCTTTTTCAAAGGAACACATCGTTCGTGCTGTAGAGTTACTTTCCGATATTTCTATTAATTCAACTTTTCCAAAAAAGGAAATTGAAAATGAAAAGGAAGTCATTTTAGATGAACTGAACTCCTATTTAGATAGCCCGTCGGATAAAATATTTGATGACTTTGAAGCAGAACTATTCAAAAATCATCCACTTGGAAACAATATTCTTGGCACAAAGGTAAGCGTTGAGAGCTTCAAATATTCTGATTTGAAAAAGTATGTCGAAACCTATTTTACTGCAGATAATTTGGTTGTTTCATTTGTCGGAAATGTAACTTACAAACGTTTAGAAGCCTTGCTACAAAAGAATTTGTCTTGTATCACAAATACAGCCAACCGAATTCCGATTGCCAATTTTTCAAATTACAGACCATTTAAAATTAGAACCACTGAAGCAAATTATCAGGCGCACGCTATCTTAGGAGGAATTGCGCCAAGCTACAAAAGCGATGATCGAATTGGAATGTCATTATTAATAAATATTTTAGGAGGACCAGCGCTTAATTCGAGACTGAATTTGTCTGTCAGAGAAAAATATGGTTTGGCTTATTCAGTTGAAGCAAGCTATTCTTCGTTTGCTGATACTGGTTTTTGGCAAATATATTATGGATGCGAAGGGAAAAACGTTGATCGCGCTAAGGATTTGATTTATAAGGAGCTGAAAATAATTAGTTCGAAAGAATTAAGTGTTCTTCAATTAAAACGTGCCAAAGATCAATTTAAAGGTCACCTTGCCCTAGGGATGGATTCCAATAATGGTTTGATGCAAGGTTTAGGAAAAAGCATGCTCGCTTTTAATCAGATTGATACGATTGATGAAATTCATCAAGAAATTGATAAAATAAAGTCAAGTGATTTACTTCGTTTGGCGAATGAATATTTTCAAGAACAATCGGTTTCTGAGCTTATTTTTGATGTCGAAAAATAAGTTATAAATTTGAGTTTTAATTTCTAAAAAGTCCATGGTATTTTTGGAATAATTTCTGTTAAATTTTAAAATCTATGC
>VGML01000118.1 GCA_016866415.1 Bacteroidota bacterium
CGGATCAAACAGCAGGATGTGCTGATTTCACTGTTCAATTTCAGAACTTCTCAACAGATGATGATACCTATTTATGGGATTTTGGAAATGGAAATCTCGATTCAACCACCTTTGAACCATCTATTACTTACACAGCGCCAGGAAATTATACCGTGAATTTATACGTTACGGATAGCGTCTGTTTGTTAACAGATACAGCTGAAATCAACATAACGGTTTATCCTTCAATTATTCTGAATACTGATTCAACTATTAATTTCTGTTCGACTAACCCAATTACATTAACAGCTGATTCAGATGGAACTGCGGATTATTTTATTTGGTCAACCTCACCAACTTTTACACCTCCTTTGAACCCTCCTACAGATTCAACTATTTCAATTTCTAGCCCTGGAACCTATTATATACAAGCAGTGAATCCGCAATGTTCTAAAATTGATACAGTTATCGTAACCTATCAACCGCCTCCAACAATTTCACTATCCGTTACCGGAAGTGCAGGGTGCGCGCCATTTACAAGCTCTTTTCAAGCTACAACAGCGAATTCAGACTCCTTAGTTTGGAATTTTGGAGGACTATCCACAGTAACAACCTCCTCAACTGTAACTTCTCAAAACTTTAGTTTTACAAATCCAGGAAATTATCAAGTAACAGTAACCGCTTTAAATGAATGTCCAAATTCAGTAAATTCAACTGTGAACGTAACTATTGTTGCTCCAATTAATGTTACAACACTGACTCCAATTTTCATCTGTAATAATGATCCATACACGATGACAGCCACAATTACTGGGCAACCTTCTAGTGTAGTTTGGTCTGATTTACCTGATTACAGTAACCAGTTGAATAGTGGCCCAACTGATTATGATATTGTTGTTACAACTTCTGGAACGTATTATATTCAAGCTACAAATGGCTTGTGTTCCGATACCGCAAGTGCAACAATAACATTTAATAGCCCGTCTCAAGCAAGTTTCACTCCAAGCCAACCTATAGGTTGTGGACCATTAACCGTTTCGTTTGATAATACATCCGTTCAAACACAGTCATTCTTGTGGGATTTTGGAAATGGTCAAGTAGATTCTGTAAACTTTGAACCTTCAGTAACTTACACGAATCCAGGTCAGTACCAAGTTTCCCTAGCTATTTTCGATACGAATTGCCCGGCTGCTGATACAGCGTATTTTACAATTGAAGTCCTACCTGAAGTCCAAATTTCATTACAAGATACTATTTCTCTTTGTACAGTTGTTCCTATTACGATTACTCCAATAAGCACGGGAAATACAAACTTATTTGTTTGGTCATCAACAAATTCATTTGCAGACACGATAAATACTGACACGTCCATTCCTCAATTGGATTTAACAGCACCAAGTGCAGGTTACTATTATTTTTCAGCATCTAATGGATTTTGCTCGAGTATCGATAGTTTCCTTGTTCAATTTATCTCAATAGATATTGATTTAGTTGCTACCGATTCAATTTGTTCAGGTGAATTAGCTACTGTTTCTGTAATTAATTTGACACCATCGTCTAATTTATCATATTCTTGGTCACCGAATTCTATAATTGTAACAAATCAGGGGGATGAGATACAGGTAAATCCGACAATCAATCAAATGGTTTATGTGAGTGCAGCTAGTGGCGGTTGTAACGTATCTGATTCCATTTTGATAAATGTTTCAACACTCGATCCTACGTTGGTTGTTGCAAGCGCTTCTGACTATATAGTTCTTCCAGGAACAACGGTAACTTTGTATGGATCACCAACTGGAATGGAATCTTATTCTTGGTCTCCATCCAATGGATTAAGTGATCCAACATTACAACAAACAGATGCATTTGTAAACGAAACAACAGTTTATACCTTAACCGTTTCTGAAGGACCTTGCACTCGTTCTGATACTACTGAAATTAAAGTATATGAAATTGTTTGTGAAGACCCTTACGTTTTCATTCCGAATGCATTCTCTCCGAACGGAGATAATGAAAATGACGTCTTGTTCGTTCGAGGAATTTGGATTGAAAAAATGATCTTCCGCATATTTGACCGATGGGGAGAAATGGTATTTGAGTCGAGTGATCCAACAATTGGCTGGGATGGAACATTTAGAGCTAGAAAATTAGATCCTGATGTGTATGATTTTTACCTGGATGTGACGTGTGTCGGAGGATTAAAGTCAATCACAAAAGGAAATGTAACATTAATGAAATAAACTATGAAAAAAGTAATAACTGCGAAATCTGAGAAATTTTTAGAGAATTATTTGAATAATCCGAGTCCAACTGGATTTGAATCTGAGGGACAAAAATTGTGGTTGGAGTATGTTAAATCGTATATTGATGACTATTTCTCAGACAATTATGGATCGGTGGCAGGAATTATAAATCCAGGAATGGATTACAAGGTGGTAATAGAAGCACATGCCGACGAAATTTCGTGGTTCGTTCATTACATTACAAAAGATGGTTTTATTTATCTGCGACGAAATGGTGGTTCGGATCACATGATTGCTCCGTCAAAAAGAGTAAATATTCATACTGAAAAAGGAATTGTAAAAGCAGTATTTGGATGGCCAGCGATTCACATGAGACATACAAAGGAAGATACTCCAAGTATGAAAAATATTTTTCTTGACTGCGGATGTTCCTCGAAAGATGAAGTTGAAGCATTAGGTGTTCACGTAGGTTGCGTTGCTACTTTTGAAGATGAATTCATGATACTTAATAAGAATAAATATGTCGGACGCGCTTTGGATAACCGCATAGGTGGATTTATGATTGCAGAAGTTGCCCGCCTATTGAAAGAATCAAAAACGAAATTACCTTTTTCATTATACATCGTAAATGCCGTTCAGGAAGAAATTGGTCTTCGAGGAGCAGAAATGATTGCTCATCGAATCAAACCAAATGTCGCTTTAATTACAGATGTATGTCACGATACCGCAACACCAATGGTGGATAAAATTGAAAATGGAGACCAACAATCTGGAAAAGGCCCGGTATTAACTTATGGTCCGGCAGTACAGAACAATTTCTTGAAACAAATTATTAAAACGGCAGAAAAGAACAAAATCCCGTTTCAACGCGCAGCTGTTTCTAGATCAACTGGCACCGACACTGATGCATTTGCTTATTCCAATGAAGGTGTAACAAGCGCCTTGATTTCTTTACCCTTGCGTTACATGCACACAACTGTCGAAATGGTCCAAAAAGAAGATGTTGAAAATTGTATTCGCTTGATTTTCGAAACGTTGAAAACAATTAAAGCGGGACAAGATTTTAGATATTTGAAGTAAATTAAATTTATTTCAAATTAATAGAGATATTTTCAATTTGAATCACATCGCCAGCAATTAACTTTGCTCTTCGACGAGTTTCAACCTGGCCATTTCGTATTACTTCACCAGCATCAACTATGTGTTTGGCATGACCGCCCGTTTCTGCAATACCAAGTGCTTTGAGTAAAGCCATTAACTCGATATAATCTCCTTCGATTTTAAACTCTTCCACTTATTTCCCTTTAAGTTCCATTGCTTTTAACGTATTCATCATCAACGATGCGATGGTCATTGGCCCTACCCCACCAGGAACAGGAGAAATAAAACTCGTCTTAGGAGCAACCTCATCAAAATTAACATCACCAACTAGTTTCCAACCTTTTGGTTTTGAGGAGTCATCAACTCGGGTAGTTCCAACATCGATTACTACCGCTCCATCCTTTACCATATCAGCAGTAACGAATCCCGGTTGACCAATTGCAGCAATTAAAATATCTGCATTTCTGCAAATTTCGGCAAGATTTTGTGTTCTAGAGTGGGTCAATGTGACTGTACAATTTCCTGGTGATTTATTTCTACCTAATAACAGAGAAAGTGGAGTTCCTACAATGTTACTTCTTCCGATGATAACACAATTTTTTCCTTCAGTTTTAATGTTGTTTCGTTCCATTAATTCCATGATTCCTGCAGGAGTTGCACAAATAAATCCGGGAATATCAAGTAACATATTACCTAAATTCATTGGATGAAAACCATCTACATCTTTTTTCGGATCGATAGCCAAGGTAACTTTTTGTTCGTCAATGTGCTCGGGCAAAGGCAACTGAACAATAAATCCATCTATACTTTTGTCTTCATTTAAAGCTTGAACTTTTGCCAGTAAGATATCTTCGGGAACAGAATCGTCATAACGAATTAATGTACTTTCAAAACCAATTTCCTCGCAAGCTTTCACTTTTGCATTAACGTACGTAACTGACCCACCATCATTTCCGACCAAAATGGCAGCCAAGTGAGGGATTTTCTTCCCTTCAATTTTCCGTTGTTTAACCGCTGCTGCTAACTCCTGTCGAATCTCAAGTGCAGTAACTTTTCCATCTAATAATTGCATTAAAAAACTTTTGACAAAGATAACAAGAACAATCGGCTTTAATCAAAAGAATTTATCTTTGTATTATGAAAACAATAGCATTACTTTTTTTTGTTGTCGGAATTTATTTTTTTGGGTACAGTCAACAAAACGGTTACTACAAGTCTGAAATTGGAGCTGAATTATACGCTGGATTTTCGAATCTTGGTGGTGCATTTGGAGGCGAAATAAAATATGCCTATTTAGTTGATAAAAATTTGGCGGTTGGGCCTTCCTTTCGTTTACAAAGGACATGGACAAATAATTTAGGAATTAACAATTCTTTCAATATTTATGGTGGCGGTGCCTTTGCACATTATCGTTTACAAGAAAAACTTTTTTTAGGGGCAGAAATTCAACTTTTTAAAAGTCCATTTAATTTTATTTCTTTTCAACCAATATTGAAACCTTGGGCTCTAGTTGCTTTAGTGGGTGGCGGTGCTCATTTAAAGTTACACGAACGAATAAGACTAAGCGCTGGAATATTCTATGACATTGTAAATGCAGAAAACAGTCCCTTTCGAAGTAGCTACAATTTCAAAATTAAAGATCAAACCGGACAAACGGTGCGCTATTTACCCATTATTTATCGCGTAACATTCTTCTTTCCACTAGGAGAAAAAGTAAACTAAACAAAAAATATGAAGATTGGAATGGTTCTTTATCCCACATTCGGCGGGAGTGGAGTTGTTGGAACGGAATTAGGAAAAGCACTTGCGGCAAAAGGTCATGAAGTTCACTTCATTACTTACTCTCAACCTGTTCGACTTGGTTTTTTTCGAGAAAACATATTTTATCACGAAGTATCAATCACTGATTATCCGCTTTTTGATTTTCAACCCTACGAAACGCAATTAGCAAGTAAAATGGTTGATGTAGTCAAGTATGAAAAATTAGATGTACTTCACGTTCATTATGCTATTCCTCATGCTTCAGCTGCCTTTATGGCGAAACAAATCTTAAAAGATCAAGGAATAGATATACCCTATGTTACTACCTTGCATGGAACGGATATTACTCTAGTTGGTAGAGATCCATCCTTTGAACCAGTCATTACGTTTTGTATCAATCAATCAGACGCTGTAACCGCTGTTTCTGAAAGTTTAAAAAATTCAACCTACGAACATTTCAAAATCTCAAGAGAAATTCACGTCATCCCGAATTTTGTTGTACCTGCCGAAGAAAATCGCGAATTTTCCGAGCATATGCGCAGAAAATATGCGTGCGATGGGGAATATATTATTTGTCATGTATCGAATTTTCGAAAAGTAAAGAGAGTCGATGATGTGCTACGTGTTTTCGCAAAGGTCAACGATTTAAAACCATCTAGGCTAATTTTAGTTGGAGATGGGCCTGAACGATATAACTGTGAACGAATATGTAGAGAACTTAATCTATGTGATCGTGTCATATTCCTGGGGAAAGTCCGAGATACAGCCCATGTATTGGAAATTGCAGATGTTTTTTTACTTCCTTCTGAAACTGAAAGTTTTGGACTTGCAGCATTAGAAGCAATGGCTGTTGGGGTTCCTGTAATATCCTCAAATACAGGTGGAATTCCAGAGGTAAATACACATGGTTATTCCGGATACCTCTCAGATGTTGGTGATGTAGTTGATATGGCGAAAAACATGCTATTTCTTTTGCAAGAGGAAAACTTAAAGAAATTTAAAGTTCATGCGAAAGAACGCTCAAAAGCATTTAGTTTAAATTCAATTCTTACTAAATATGAAGAAATATATCTAAATTTAATCAAAGCAAAAAGCACTAAATAAATTTTTTCGATACGATAATTATAAGTTAGGATGAAAATTGGAGTTTTACTTTCCGGATGTGGCGTTTATGATGGATCTGAAATTCAAGAATCCGTTTTGACACTTCTGGCAATTTCGGAGGCAGGTCATGAATATGTGTGCATTTCAATTGATGACAATCAACACCATGTAATTAATCATAGTACAGGAGAAGAAATGACCGAATCACGCAATATGCTGGTGGAATCCGCTCGAATTGCTCGTGGGGCAATAACTGAAATATCAAAAATTTCACCTGCCGACATTGATGCTTTGGTCATTCCTGGCGGATTTGGAAATGCAAAAACCTTGACTTCATGGGCTTTCGATGGGCCAAATGGAACGATTAGGGCAGATAT
>VGML01000119.1 GCA_016866415.1 Bacteroidota bacterium
TGGTTTGGCAAGACATATGCACATTCCATTAACTGTTCCAAAAGCAATTGAATGTATTAACAATATGAATGACATTCAAATGGATACGGTTATGGTTAACGATCAGCCGTTTCTTGGTGTTGGTGGTTATGGTTTCGATGCAGTAATTGCCAAAAAGTTCGATGAAGACAAAAAACGAGGATTTTGGACGTATGTCAAACTCGTTATGAAAGAATTTTTCAAATACAATCCAATTAATATTTCAATTGACACAAACGGGCAAGTTAAAAAACTACCAGTCGTCCTATGTACAATTGCAAACACGTCTGAGTTCGGAAATGGATTCGTTGTTTCACCAAAGTCTGATGCAACAGATGGTAAAATAGAACTTTTTATTCTGAAGCCTTTTAGTTTTTGGAGAATACCAGGAGTGATTTACCAGTTCTTCACTCGAAAATCCCATCATTCTCAATTTGCTGAAGTCATTTCATTTGAAAAGGCAACGATTAATTTATCGCAAAAGATTGCGCATTATGATGGCGAGCCTGTTGCAGTAAAAAGTCAATTAAACGTGCAAGTCGTTCCTAAAAGTCTTCACATTTTAATTGGAAAGTGATACTATGTCTTTTGCTAATTGTGATTTAGAATCCTTTTTAGCTGTTCTTTGTAAATTAGAGGAATCATCAAGCCCTGAGTGGGGAAATATGTCAGCCCAACGTATGGTTGAACACTTGACAGATGGAATTAATATGTCCATGGGAATTGGTGATTTTCAACTCGAAATACCTGAAGACCGTATATCGAAAATGGTTCATTTTCTAGATTCCGATAAACCAATGGCTCAGAATATTCAAGTTTCATTTGCGAAACCAGAAACTCCTCTGAGAAATGCAGATCTCGATGACGCAATCGATGAGTTTACTCTTGCATGGGTCGATTTCGAAGAACTTTATGAAAATCAAACTGACTTTTCTGCGTTACATCCTTATTATGGTAATTTGAATTTTGAACAATGGATACGTTTGCATTCAAAGCATTTCACGCACCATTTTAATCAGTTCGGTTTAATTTAATGAATCCCTTTTTTCTCAGTTTGATTGTTGGCTCCATTTCAGGTGTAATAAATTATATATACTGGCGATCAAGAGGATATAAAAGCCCGTTACAATTGGCAATGAG
The DNA here is from genome assembly GCA_016866415.1 of Bacteroidota bacterium. GTDB lineage: Bacteria > Bacteroidota > Bacteroidia > Flavobacteriales_D > Crocinitomicaceae > UBA952. Next base: position 1,159 of record VGML01000119.1, read on the forward strand.
TATTTTAGGATTTACTGCATTGACGGCGGCAATCGTTCGTATTTTCAATTAAACTATTTTCGTTCGCTATTTCGTTTTATTTAAAGTAAAATGTATTTCTAACTTTGCTTCATTCATAAAATCCCTAACTTTTGAATCTAGAAGATAAAGAACAAATTGATTGGGCAAATCGCAATCTCGACTTGACCAAAAAGACATTTCGTAAATGGAAACAGTCTAAACCGAAGGAACTAGATCAAAAATTCCATTCAACTCACCAGCAAGAATTCAAAAAAATGGATTGCTTAACTTGCGCTAATTGCTGTAAAACAACGAGTCCAATTTTTCGTGATGCAGATATTCGCAGAATTTCTAAACACCTTCGAATGAAAGAAGCACAATTTATTTCCAACTATCTAAAAATGGACGATGAAAGCGATTATGTGCTTCAAAAATCACCTTGCCATTTTTTGGGCACTGATAACAAATGTGATATTTATGAGGTTCGTCCCTTGGCTTGCCGTGAATACCCGCACACAGATCGAAAAAATATGCATCAAATTTTAGATTTGACTGTTCAAAACACATTGATCTGTCCAGCTGTTTCAAGGATAGTACAAAAGATTTTGCAGCCCATTAACTAGAATTATTATTCAATAATTCACATAACAATGAAGTCATTAATCCAGCTTTTTTGTTTAAAAAATCCTATAGATTATCTGTTAAGCGTATAATCATTTTCAAGTTCATTTAATATTTGCACTGAATTTTTCACACAAAAAGTTAAAATCTCTTTTCTAAAATATCTTCCATCAGCAGATTTAAGTGGGCGATTTCCCGAAAAAAAACTATATTCATTCCATAAAATTCCAACATCTTCCTTCGTCAAATTCATTAATCTAAAACTCGGATTAGTCGCCTTATTTATGGAAGGTCTTGAGTTGCAAAACAATCTTTTAAACTTTTCAAGTTTTTCTATTTGGTTCGTTTTTAAATACTCTTCATTCAGTTTTAATTCAATCAATTTACCATGTAATTGCTTCATTCCTTTATTGCTGGAGTGAACTTCATAAATTCTCAAGTAACTAATATCTTGAGGAAAAATTCTAATTAATTCATGGTTTTCACCAATAATAAGTTCAAGCTGTTTTTCCATTAATTTTATAATAGCTTTTGTTTCTTTTACGATCAAAGACCTGCAAGACAACCATGTCAAAAAACTCACTAAAAAAAATAGAAATATCCAAATTGTGTCCAACAAGAAAATTGTATAAATTGATAACAACAATCCGAGTATTAAAAAAACACAACCTAAAATGAAAGTACTTTTTCGACTGCTGGCTATGAATTGAAATTCAGAATTGAAAATAACATTTACATCTTTGGATTCAAAATTTGTTGTTGAATTTTGTTCTTCAATTTTCTTTAATTCTTCATTTAATTTATTCGAGCGATTCTCTTTTGACTTTTTTGCTAATGGATTAAGAAATAATCCCAACAAGACGATAACAATTATCGGAACAAAAACACGAGCAAGTATCCTTTCATCAGATTCGCATGACGACAAAATGAAGAGAATTAAAATTAAATAGTAATTACTTGAGAATTTTAACATATTAAAAAGTTTATGTGAAAATAATTATTTTTTGTTCCAGCAAATACCATTTAAACAATTATGTTCAATATTCGTTAAAAATGAAAATGAAAACAGCATTAATCACAGGAGCTTCTAGTGGAATTGGAAAAGAACTAGCGCGCATTCACGCATCGAGAGGGGGAAATGTCGTATTAGTGGCAAGACGTGGCGAGGAATTAGAATCTCTGCGATCTGAACTGGAAAACAAGTACAAAGTGGATGTATCCATTTTTCAGCAAGATTTATCAAAGCAAGGCGCTGCAAAAAATGTCTATGATTTCTGTAAAGAAAAAAACATTGAAATAGAATATTTAATTAACAATGCCGGTTTCGGAGGGCATGGGAACTTCGTAGATCGTCCATTGGAAAAAGACATTGAAATGATTCATTTGAACATTCAAGCTTTGGTTGAACTTTCACATTTGTTCCTTCAAGACATGAAAAAGAGCAAATCAGGAAAAATTTTAAATACAGCCAGTTCAGCAGGTTTTCTTCCTGGTCCTTTACAAGCAACTTATTTTGCCACCAAAGCATTTGTTGTTTCATTCACAAAAGGAATCTCTCACGAATTAAAACCTCACGGAATTACCGTTACTGCATTGTGTCCGGGTCCAGTGAAAACCGAATTTGAATTTGTTGCAGGAATGGGGAATGGAGATATGTTCAAGAATGGCGCAACAGCATATTCCACAGCATTAAAAGGATACAATGCAATGATGAAAGGGAAACGAATTTGTATTTCCGATTTAGGCTTAAATTTTATGATCAAATTCTTATTACCTGTAATTCCAGATACCATTCTTCTTCGTGTTATTCAAAAGATGCAAACGATTTGATATACTCGAATCAGCCTTTGTAAATTTTAGTTGTAACTTTGCCATATGTTTCTGCCTTTACTTTTTGAGGATATTGCTTTTTCGGAAATCTTGGTAATTATGCTCGTTGTATTGCTATTCTTTGGAGCAAAGAGCATACCTGGAATTGCCAAAACGTTAGGTAAAACCTTGTATGAATTCAGAAATGCTCAGGCTGAATTGCAGCGTGAAATCCAAAAATCAGGGATGGATATTAAGAAAGACATGAACTTTACCGAGTTAATTAAAGATACAGCAGAAGAAATTCGTCAACCATTGGATCAAGTGGCAACAGATATAAACAATACTGTTGAATTTAAAAGTTCAACAACATCTGGGAATCCAGTATCAGAAATAAATTCAAACACTTCTGAATCCACTTTAGATCAACCAGAAAATAACGAAAACAAGGAAGTATGATACAAGTTGGAATAATCATGGGTAGCGCATCAGATTTACCTGTAATGCAAGCTGCCAAAGATTTTTTAGATGAAGTTGGAATTTCTTCAGAAGTGAAAATTGTATCTGCACACAGAACGCCTGAGTTAATGGTTGATTATGCAAAAACAGCAGCAAGTCGTGGTTTAAAGGTAATTATCGCAGGAGCAGGAGGGGCAGCTCATCTTCCTGGTATGACCGCATCTATGACTTCATTGCCGGTAATTGGCGTACCAGTAAAATCTTCAAATTCAATTGATGGTTGGGATTCAATTCTCAGTATTCTACAAATGCCGAATGGAATTCCAGTAGCAACGGTTGCTTTAAACGGAGCGAAAAACGCAGGAATTTTAGCGGCAAGAATCATCGGTAGTTTTGATGCGGATGTTCAGCAAAAACTAGATAAATACGCTGAATCAATGAAAGAGGCTGTTTTAGAAAGCCAAAAGAAAGTTCAATAATCTAATATTGCACGAATTCAATTTTAAATTTTAACTGCTAAATTTTATCGTTTCCTTAACTTTGCCTCATGAGAAAAAAAATCCTTCTTTTGGGCTCTGGTGAACTCGGAAAAGAGTTTGTAATTGCTTGTCAGCGATTAGGTCAATATGTTATTGCTGTTGATAGTTACGCGGGAGCACCGGCAATGCAAGTTGCCCATGAATTTGAAGTAATAAATATGCTAGATGGAGCTGAATTGGATCACATTGTAGCAAAGCATCAGCCTGATTTAATCGTCCCTGAAATTGAAGCAATTCGCACCGAGCGATTTTATGATTACGAAAAGCAAGGAATACAAGTTGTTCCGAGTGCAAAGGCGGCAAATTTCACCATGAACAGAAAAGCGATTCGGGATTTAGCAGCCATTGAAGTTGGAGTTCGAACCGCTACATACAGATACGCAACTTCATTAGACGAATTAAAAGCTGGAGTTGCAGAAACGGGAATTCCATGCGTAGTTAAGCCGTTAATGTCAAGTTCAGGAAAAGGTCAGTCGGTAATAAAAACAGAGGCTGACATAGAAAAAGCATGGAATTACGCGATGGAAGGATCACGTGGTGATTTAAAGGAAGTAATTGTCGAAGGATTTATCGATTTTAATTATGAAATTACACTACTTACAGTTACACAAAAAGATGGCCCTACCCTATTCTGTTCGCCAATTGGTCATAGACAAGAACGAGGTGATTACCAAGAAAGTTGGCAACCTATGCCTATGAATTCAGAGCATTTGAAGGAAGCGCAAGAAATGGCTGAAAAAGTTACGCATGCGCTTGGTGGAGCTGGAATTTGGGGAGTGGAATTTTTTATTACAAAAGAAGGAGCTTATTTCTCAGAACTTTCTCCACGTCCACACGACACAGGAATGGTTACATTAGCTGGAACTCAAAATTTTTCAGAATTTGAATTGCATGCGCGTGCAGTATTGGGTCTACCGATACCTGAAGTAAAATTGCTTCGAAATGGAGCAAGTGCAGTCATTTTAGCTGATAAAGAATCAAATGATACACCCGTTTTTTCAGGATTGAATGAAGCTGCCGCCGTTCCAAATTCAGATTTTAAAATTTTTGGAAAACCAACAACTCGTCCATATAGAAGAATGGCAGTTGCTTTGACTTATGGTTCAGAAAACGTAACTGAACTGGTAGAAAAAGCGAAGATAGTAGCGAGAATAATTAAAGTAAATTAAAAAATAATAGATATTTAAAGCCTAATGAAGAATTTATTTATAGTGACCTTCTGCTCATTTACAATTAGTATTACTGCGCAAACTATTTCCTACCAATTGCGCATGCCAAAGCCCCAAAACCATTACTTCGAAGTGGAAATGACCTTGAGCGATTTCAAAGAAAAACAATTGGATATCAAAATGCCGGTTTGGGCTCCGGGATCTTATTTGGTACGTGAATTTTCTAAGAATGTCAATTTGGTTAAAGCCTTTGATGACAAAGGAAAAGAAATTCAAGTTCAGAAAAAGAAAAAAAATACGTGGAGTATTTCATCAGATGGTAATAAAAAAATCAAAGTCAAATATGAAGTTTATTCATTTGAGCTTTCTGTTAGAACGCCATTCTTGGACCTAACACATGGATTTGTAAGTGGCTCGGGCGTATTTATGTATGTTGAAGGATACAAGGATAAAAAAGGGACCTTGGAAGTTTTTCCTCATTCAACATTTAAAACAATCACGACTGCATTGCCAAAAGCAGGAATTTCAGTTCAAAAAGATGGTCCCCAAACATTCGAGTTCTCTAACTACGATCAATTGGTGGATTGCCCAATTGAAATTGGAAATCAAACTGTTTTTGATTTTATAGCTTCGGGGACCAAACACACTGTTGCTATGTATGGTGAAGCATATTACGATGTTAATGCTCTTAAAACTGATATGGCGAAAGTCATTGATGCT
>VGML01000120.1 GCA_016866415.1 Bacteroidota bacterium
CGACCATCTAAAAACATATCCTTTTAAGGATTGTGAATAAAGCATTTAATCTTCGGGTTTATGCTTTAATCGTTAACGATAAAAAGGAAATTTTACTTTCCGATGAATATCGATTTGGAAAATTTTTTACAAAATTCCCTGGTGGAGGAGTGGAATTTGGCGAAGGAATTCTAGATGCACTTCATAGAGAAATGGAGGAAGAATTAAATCTTAAAATTGATGAAGCCATACCATTCTATTATAATGATTTCCCCCAGGAATCAGCATTTCAATCCAATCATCAAATTGTTTCCTTTTATTACAAAGTGAAGTGTGATTTCCATCAAATTTCGATTCAAGATTACACAATACCTTTTAAAGAGGAGGGTGAAAAGCAAAGATGGTGCGAAATAAGTTCACTTAATATTGATAATTTGAATTTTCCAATCGATCAAATCGTTTTGGAGAAATTAAAGAACGAGAAGATTTAACTTTCCCACGAAATTGTAAATACGATTCCTATCTTTGTATAAATGCCAATAAACATTTTATACCTTTCCTACGATGGAATGACGGATCCTTTAGGACAATCCCAAGTTTTACCATACTTGGTTGGCCTAACTAAAAAAGGCTTTCGATTTCATTTAATTAGTTTCGAAAAAGAGGAACGATTTTCAAAGTTTAAGGATGAAATACAAGCTATTTGCGATGAAAATCAAATCATTTGGCATCCGCTTTCGTATACCAAAAAACCTCCGTTGATTTCTACGCTTCATGATGTATGGCGTATGCGCAAGAAAGCGTTTCAATTGCATCGTGTTTTCAATTTTAGTCTAATCCATTGTAGAAGTTATCTTTCTGCATTAGTTGGTCAACGAATGCAAAAAAAATGGGGTGTTAAGTTTTTGTTCGATATGCGCGGATTTTGGGCTGATGAACGAATTGATGGAAATATTTGGAGTCTCAATAATCCTATTTTTAAAACGGTTTATAATTTTTTCAAACGAAAAGAAAAAGAGTATTTTTTGGAATCTGATTACATTATTTCCTTGACTTACAACGGCAAAGATGAAATCAGTTCGTGGCCAGGTTTTGAGCATTTAAAGAATAAAATACAAGTTATACCTTGCTGCGCAGATTTGGAAAAGTTCAATCCTCAAAAGATCAATTTAGAAAAGAAAAATGGTTTTAAAATAGAATTGGATTTAAATGAAAGTGATTTTGTTCTTGGTTATGTCGGTTCTATTGGAACATGGTATATGCTCGATGAAATGCTCGAGTTTTTCAAGGTTTTATTAAAGTCGAAACCGAATGCAATTTTTTTGTTCGTTTCCGGAGAAAATCCAAAAACGATTTTATCAAAAGCAGTTGAATTGGGCATTTCGGAAGATCGAATTCGGGTTAAATCAGTTTTACACCAAGATGTTGCTACTTGCATTTCTCTTTTCTCAGCATCCATTTTCTTCATTCGTCCGACTTTTTCTAAAAAAGCTTCTTCTCCAACAAAACAGGGAGAGTTGATGGCAATGGGAGTTCCAGTTATATGCAATGGAGGAGTAGGGGATACGGAACGCGTGGTTCGTGAATATCATTCAGGACTAGTGATTGAAGATTTTAATGACGAATCTTATCAAATGGCGGATTTGAATTTTAGTGATTTCGATCAAGAGAAAACTATGAATGGGGCAGCGGAATTTTATGGATTGAACGAAGGTGTTGCTCGTTATTTCAACGTTTATCAAAAATTGATTGGATAAATGAAAAAAAAGAAGATTCTTTTCATTGCGCCCTACCCATTTGATGAAGCACCTTCGCAACGATTTCGATTTGAACAATATTTCAATTTTTTAAGGGAAAATAATTTCGATATTCATTTTTCTCCTTTTTTAGATCAAAGAACTTGGAAAACACTCTACTCAGATGGAAAAGTTCTGCGGAAAATATTAGGAGTAGTTAAAAGTTTCTTGAAGCGATTTTTACTTCTTTTTACGCTTTACAAATACGATTTCGTTTTCATTCACAGGGAAGCATCTCATATAGGTCCGCCATTTTTTGAATTTTTAATAGCCAAAGTTTTTAGAAAAAAATACAATTATGATTTTGATGATGCGATTTGGCTACCTAATTACAGTGAGACAAACGCTCGTTTTCATCGCCTAAAAGCATATTGGAAAGTTCGCTATTGCATCAGATGGGCGGGAAGTATTTCAGCGGGAAATGATTATTTAGCCAACTATGCTCGAAAATTTAATGCAAACGTTCAAGTTATACCAACCACTATTGACACTGAAAATCATCATAATTTAAAGACAGAATATAATCAAGGGAAGTTGATAATTGGTTGGACTGGAACACATACAACCATGCGCTATTTGGATTTTATCGTTCCAGTAATAAAAGAACTCGAGCAAAAATATGATTTTGAATTTCTTGTAATATCTAATGAAGCACCTACATATCATCTCAAATCGCTCCGTTTTTTAAAATGGAAAAGAGAAACGGAAATTACTGATTTAGCTCGGATTTCTATTGGTGTGATGCCTTTAGAAATGGATATTTGGTCAGAAGGAAAATGTGGTTTTAAAGGATTGCAGTACATGTCACTTGGAATTCCAGCCCTAATGTCTCCGATCGGAGTAAATACACAAATTGTTTCCCATGAAGTGAACGGCTTTCTTCCCGTGAAATTAGAGGAATGGAAAAATCAATTAGAAATGTTGTTAACCGATATTGATTTAAGAAAGAAAATTGGAGAAGCAGGAAAGAAAACAATTGATGAACGCTATTCGGTTCTGTCAAATCAATCGAATTATTTAAGTTTATTTCAATGAAATTAATTTTCGCAACACATAATTCAAATAAGGCTCTTGAAATTCAGAAATTACTCCCTGAAGTTTTTCACGTATTAACCCTCGGCGACATTGATTTTCACGAAGAGATTCCAGAAAATGAACTAACTATTGAAGGTAATTCTGCTTTCAAATCTCAGTTTATTTTTAATAAGTTCAATTTAAATTGTTTTGCAGATGATACGGGATTGGAAATTGAAGCTTTGGATGGTAGACCTGGAGTTCATTCAGCGCGTTACTCAGGAGAAGATAGAAATCCAGATGCCAACATGAATCGTGTTCTTGAAGAGTTAAATGGATTTGATAATCGAAATGCCCGCTTCAAAACAGTTATTACTCTTATAATCAATGGAGAGCAACACATTTTTGAAGGAATAGTGAATGGTCGAATTATTGATGAGAAGCGAGGAACAAATGGCTTCGGCTATGATCCGATTTTTATTCCTGAAAATGAAACCCGAACATTTGCAGAAATGGAATTAACTGAAAAAAATCAATTCAGTCATCGGGCAAGAGCTTTGGAGAAAATGATTGATTTATTAATGCGTCAGTAATTGAGACAAAATTATTTTTCATTTTTCCAGAACGCATTTCCTGGAAATGTAATGATATCATTAACTTTTTCTAGTTGAGATGTTATGATGACTGGGTTTTCAGTGTTTTCTAAAATTTGAACATCAAAAATTTCTTCAATATCCGATTCATAATTTATTTCACCTATTACTTTCTTTTCATTCATATCAAAGAAAATGAGCCCAGCATTAGTTGAATTTACTTTAACATCCAAATTATCAAAGTCCCTTGAGGTTTCTCTAATTTTTGATTTCCCAATTAGCGCATAATTTTTAAAAAATGAAAGTCCTCTGATAAAACAATTGAAATTAAAGATTACTTCAGATTTTTTTTCATTTGGTGAGACCTTAATTAGATTTCCATTACCTGATTCGAGAACATAAAGGTTATCTTGAAATAATCGAGGAGAATGAGGCATTGACAAACCTTCAAGAATAATCTCTCCAGAAGGAACTTCCATTAATACTCCAGTTTTCAATTTATTTTTTATCCAACCTTGTTTTGAATCGTCTTTACTCAAGGAGGTTACATACTTTGGCAAGTCATTTTGCATTGCCATTCCATTGAGATGACAGTTGTCTTCAGGTATCAGGCTAGTAATAAAAGACGGTTTCCATTTGGGCCTAAAGCTAAAATTGATGTCGTAAACAGCAAGACACGAAAAAAGAGTATTTACTCCCCAAATCATGCCTTCTCCGAATTCTAAATCATGCAAATCGAGAATACCAGTGTGATAGGTTGCACGATGGAGATAAATTGTGTCAAATTCTGTTAATTCAGACTTTTTACTCACTCTAAGTTGCTCTTCTTTGGAAAATAATTGAATTTCATCAATACAGGCCACAGCCAATTTTGATCCTTGAATAGCTATTCCCATTGGTTTTTTAAAGGAAATCGGAACCTGATTCAAAATTCCTTTTCCTGAACTTAAAAGTATTACCTTTCCTGCTTGAAATTAACTTTTTTTTAAATCAAAGAAATATATTGACATCAATAAAATTTCTTTGTTCCTGTTCATTTAGTTGCTTATTTTCGTATTAAAATTATGCCTCAAATCGATCGACTTCGTTTAGCCCAATTTGGGAATCTTGAATTACTTGCAAAACAGGTTGTTGAGGGATTTATTACAGGTTTACACAAAAGTCCTTTTCATGGGTTTTCAGTTGAATTTGCTGAACATCGATTGTACAATACAGGTGAGTCAACCCGTCATATTGATTGGAAACTGTATGGAAGAACGGAGAAAATGTTCACTAAAAAATACGAGGAAGAGACAAATCTCCGCTGTCAAATAGTAATTGATAGCTCAAGTTCCATGTATTTTGAAAAGGATGACATCTCAAAGTTTGAATTCTCGGTTTATGCCGCGGCAAGTTTGATTGAGCTCTTAAAACGTCAGCGAGACGCGGTGGGACTTACTTTTTTCAATGAGAAAATAGAACTTCACACTCAAGCAAAATCATCTCCAGCTCATCATCGTTTTCTTTTCAGTGAGTTGGAAAAACGATTTCATCAATATCAAGAGGATAAACGAGTTACGACAAACACCATTCAAGTATTACATGATATCGCAGAATTGACGCACCGTAGAAGTTTGGTGGTTGTTTTTTCTGATTTACTAGATGACCCAGATCGTATAGATGAATTTTTTCAAGCCTTGAATCACCTTAAACATAACAAACATGAGGTAATTCTATTTCATGTTGTAAATCAAGCTTTGGAGGTAGACTTCAATTTGGAAAATAGACCCTATCAACTTATTGATATGGAAACGGGTGAAAAAATGCGTTTGCAACCAGCTGAGGTGAAAGCGAAATATGTGGAAGGAATCCAAAATTATTTCAATGAAATAAAAATGCGTTGCGCCAATTACCGAATTGATTTTATGCCCGCACCAATTGCTTCAGGATACAACCAAGTTCTATTGGAATTTCTTTTGAAAAGGCAAAAAATGGTTTAATTTGAATTCGATAGGGCGTGATCCACATGCTTATTCATCACTTTGAAGAAGAGTGGAGGCACAAGTGATAATAACATCATTCCAGGATAACCTGTTGGCATAGTTGGAGATTGTTCGTGAGATTCCAAAAGTTGGTAAGGTCGGTCAGCTTTAAAATGGTGATCTGAATGTCGACTCAGTTCGAATAAAACAACTCTACCAATAACGTGATTTGAATTCCAAGAGTGCCATCGTTTAACTGTTTCGTAAGTTCCGTTTTCTCGTTGTTTTCTCATTAATCCGTAGTGTTCAATATAGTTCACCGTTTCAAGTAAAATTATCCCAATTGCAGCGGCCCACAAATAAGCTTTCAAAGCTTGATTTCCATAAAAGAAATAAATGAAAGAAAGCCAAATGATATAAAGTATCGAATATACCATCATTTTGTTGGACCAATGAAACCAGGGTTTTTTAATGATTTTCATGCGTTGAAATTCGATTTTCCAGGCTTGTATATAACTTCCAAAATGGGAACGAATCCAAAAAATATAAAGTGGTTCATTTTTTCGGGCTGTTGCAGGATCTTCAGGAGTGCCAACATTGGTATGATGACCTCGGTTGTGATAAGGTAAAAAGTGGTTCTCTAAAGAGGTAAATAAAAGAGCCTCACCTATAAATCTCTCCCAACTTTTCATTCGATGACCAAGTTCATGTCCCACATTTATTCCTATAATCCCACACATGGTTCCCATTGATATAATTCGTCCAATAAAGTCATTAGGGGTATCCCAATTTGGAACATTCACAAGAAAGTAAAAAATAAAAATCCACTGCAAAGGCATCATCACATATAGCATCCAATCGTAAAATGTGTCTTTTTCAACTAATTCTTTTTCGTGAACCTCTAAATTTGTTGGATTTGGTTTTAAAATCAATTCAAGCAAAGGAACTATTATAAAGAAAATAATTACTGGGAGAAAAGTCCAAATTCTCGAGAAATTAAAGCTTATCAAAACAGATAAAGGGAGTGAAAAAATTGAAAGATATTTTAGCTTTTTCATAACTCTTATTTTATTTCAAATATACAAACGAATAAAGCAACTGGTATAATCCAATC
>VGML01000121.1 GCA_016866415.1 Bacteroidota bacterium
TGGATCCAAATGTGTCATTCTCCAAACTAAATCAACTCGAATTACTTTTAAGATATTCTCAATTCCGATGCTAGACTCAGCATATGGAATACCATTGAAATGTTTAACAAACGAAGGAAGTAACATTTCTTTTTGATGTCTGTCGCTTATATGACCAATTGCAATTTTTCCTGTAGTCACTAAGCGTAATTTTAACTTCTTCACTAATGGAATCCGATCAAAAAACAATCCTTCCCATTGATTTTCAATGAAAGCACTCGCATATTTATCCGTCACGAATTCTAGGAAATTCAATTTGTTAAAGGCACTTGACATCAAATACAAAGATTGATTTCCAGGAATTGCTTTTAAAAATGGATAAGCGGTTGTTCCAAAAATATAACCTACCATACCCCCATAATACATGCGACCTAAAACACCAAGTTGATGGTAGTGTTCAATTTGAAATTCTAACTTTTGGTACGAATATTCACTTCCAAACAACCCTTTGATTCCAAAAACTCCTTGCAGGGAAAGAATCGGATTCGTGCAAGTCATCGCAATACGGTCCAAGTTGCCTGAGATAAATTCTTCATCTTTTGCCCAGCGAATGCGAGCTGTAATTTCTGCCGTTCTGATTTTTGAAATAGTTAATGTATCAGCATTTACAATTCTTTTGTAATTGGCAAGTCCTAACGGTGTAAGTCCTTTAAATTCGAAACCGCTAAAGGCTACGAAGTCTTTTTTAATGTCCTTTTCAAAACTTAACCCGGCTTTCGTAACGAAAGTTAATTTATCAAATGCGGCCGTGCTCAAAACTGTTGTAAATGTATTTCCCATTGATAAGGCACTGCTCGAAATACCAATTTGTTCAATGTCGTAACTGTAGTATGAACTTAAGAGGCCACGCTTTTTAGGGGTAACATTGTAACGAATGGTGGCTCCATATTTCAATTTTTCATCTCCAAATCCGTATGCTATTCTTCCTCCAAATTCAATTCTTTTGGAGAATTCATTTGATGTTCTTAGAGCAAACGCCAATCTGAGTTTTTCGACTGGATTGAAGGCTACAAACGACGCAATGCTCCCGAGCTCAATTTTTCCAAGCGGATAGTATCCTGTGGATGCCAAGTAGGTTACATTCTTCATTGTATTGAAGAACCGATTGTTCTGCAATGAGTCAATCATCTCATTTATTTTTTCTTCCTGTTTTGACAAAGGTTGATGGCGCATTTCTTGCCAATAAGCATCGCTTCTCAATTTGGCACTATCCAAAATTTCAACGGTGTTATCACCTTTGTAGAATTCTTGCTCTCGCTTTTCATTGATTTTAAAATACCTACGACTGTTTGTTTTTCGTCCAAAAAGACCATAAACTTTTGTCTTCTCAGTCAATCGAATATCCGCGATCAGTTTTTCCTTGGTCATCATCCATACTTCTTTCTCTACCTGCTCGAATTCTTGTTCGAAATAGAAATCCTGAATATAATTGAGGTTGGCATCGGGAGAAATGTTCGCGCTGAATCGTTTTATGGCATAGGTTGTATCGTGAATCCACATTTCCCCGGAAAAGGTCAAATCACCTGTCCTTTTTGGTTTAAATCGCATTTTATAGCACCAATTGTTTCCAATGAACGATGAATCTTCGACGTAAAAATGGTAATAACTTCTTGCATAAATGGAAACTGGACTAATGAATGACTTAAAAAACATGTCGTAAATGTTATCATAGACATTGATATCCAAATACATGTCGCCTAGATATTGATTCATTTGTAAATTCTCAATTCCTGAAACTTTCGTTGCTTTTACAACCTCTTTTTTCTGTTTTGGTTTGTTCTTGAAGTAAAAATCAGATACGTTTTCACTAAGAATTATAGGTAGAAAAGCTCTTCCTTCATCTGTAGAATCAAGGTAATCCATGATCATATCCAAGCGCTTTACGATGCCATTTTTGGAGAATTTATCGCCAATGTTGTTCAGGTCCAATTGAATTTTATTGTAAGCTTCATATTCATACGCGTCCAATTTTTCTTTATTATTGACTGGTTTATTTGCAATAATACGCTTATGAAGTTTAATTGCGAAAGGCTCATCTGGAGGACGAATCACAACCTCTTTGTGTAAGTTGGACCTCGTTTCCAATGTGATATTGATCTCTTGTGATTGATCTCGATTCACCTTTACAGATTTCAGTTTATATCCAGGAAACATAAACATCAATGAGTCAGTTGCGTAATAGGTTTTAATGCTGTAATTCCCCAAAGAGTCTGTTATGGCTCCAATTTTGGAATTCATGTATTGAACTTTCACAAATGGAAACCCAAAACCTGTTTCTGAATCGATGACTTGTCCAAAAACATGCGTTTGCTGAGAAAAAAGATTCCCGCTGGTGATTATCAAAAGAATAGAAAAAAATAGCCCTTTTCCCATTTTTTAAATGCTTCTTGCTTTCAATGCATTTTTTTCAACTCGAATTGCAACTAAAATCCCAACCTCATAGAGCAACAGTAAAGGAAGGGATACAATGATTTGAGTAATCCAATCGGGTGGTGTAATAATTGCAGAAAGAATGAGAATTATAACAATGGCGTGACGTCGGTACTTTTTTAGAAATGCTGAATCAAACAAACCAACTTTCGTTAAGAAATAAGTTACGATTGGCAATAGGAAAAACAACCCCGTATAGAATACAGTTGAAATGATCGTGCTCATGTATGAATCAATGGTGTAGATGTTTTCGATTCGCTTGCTCATTTGAAACGTCCCAAAAAATTGGATACTCATTGGGGCGACAACAAAATACCCGAAAAGAATTCCGCTGAAGAACAGTAAACTCACATAGAAAACAATCCCACGCGCCATTTTTTTCTCTTTGAATTTTAGCCCTGGTTTAACGAAGGCCCAAAGTTGATAAAAGATGAATGGAAACGAAACAATTGCTCCACCTACAATACTCATCATAAGTGCATATGAGAATTGACCTGAGACAGTCATACTTTGAAAGTTGACATTAAGTTTTTCAGAACAAATGCCAAAGGACTTGCAGAGGTATTGAAATGTCACAAAGTCGTCCTCAGCCATAGCTAAAAAAACGTTTTCAATGATTTCAACTTGGTAGATCCAAATCACAATTCCAGCAATAATTACTGCAATTGCTGCACGAACGAGTCTCCAGCGGAGTTCCTCCAAGTGTTGAAGAAAGGACATGTTATTATCTTCAGACATAGAACGCAAAGTTAGTCATTTCAAACAAAAGCTAGAAAAGAAAAGTAGGCCGTAAATTGTTTACGTTCTACGCCGATACCTTTGTTTCATAAAAATTAGAAAAATGGAACTTGTAAGCTTAAAATCATTGATTTTCAACTCATATGACGATCATGCGGAAATGGTAATTGATATTAAAAAAGCGTCATTGAGTTACTCTACTAAGTATTTGATTGATGTTTTAAACATTAATCGGATTTTAAATATTATTAAGAAAAACAATCCAGACTTGGACTTAAATGAAAGTATTCGTACAATCGAATTTGAAGATTTTCAAGAATTTTCTTTAAATCTTAAAAGTCTTAGCGATTGTTTTCTACCAAAAGATGAAATTGACTTTATGGTTGTTAATTCAATGACGAAACAGATACGTGCCTAACTACTGAATGAAAACCGTTTCTTCATTCACTTTTTCAGCTTCAATTTTAATGATTCCCTGACCAATCATGTTTTGTTTTTGGGCTTTGATATCCAAAACCGCAACACCTGCCTGACCAAGTTGATAAATATCATTATAATTGAAAGAAGCCATTCCACTTGCGTTTGTATAAGCTGTATCAAAAACAGCAACTTGCTGAGGAGTTCCAGCAGTGTTCGTTCCGTACAAAATAACCATTGCATTGCCCTGCGCGGTATTGTTTGCATCTAAAACATAGATATTAGCAATAGTATCTTTTTTCTTTCGGCAAGACCCGAGTGTAAAAATTGACGCAGCAATGATTACAAGAACAAGAATTTTTTTCATTATAAATTTAATTAGGTAAATAAATAGTTTCTACAGAAGTTGTGTGAATTCGACATCGTGTTTGACCCGAACCAACTTTATTATTGTGCTTAACAATAATATCAAAATAACCAGTCGTGTTTTCATCTCCATCGCGATATAAATCAAAATACTGATTCATGTCCACTGAAGTAAAACCAGATGAATTCGTGAAAGACGTATCAACGAAATCTTGAGTTGGTGGATTGGATTGTTGATCTCCAACTACAATTACTTTCGCGCCACCTATAAGCTGATTGGTCGATGAGCGCACAAAAACCTTCAATATAGCTGGATCTTTTGGTTCACAAGACAAAAAACTTACCGACAAAATTACTCCAAACGCAATAAAAAATAACTTTTTCATAAACTAAATATTTCCAAATTTACACCTTTATTCCAAAATACGAATACGAAGGGGTACTCTTAATGTTACTCTATTTGTAAATTACATTCATTAACAACCTCTTCAATTATCTGAATAGTCGATTCTCCTTGCTTATTATAGTAGGAAGCTCTTACTTTCAAAATTGCAACTCCCGATTGACCAGATTCATAATTTGCATTCAAATTGAAAATAGCAATGCCAAATTTATCAGTTGATATTGATGAATACAAAGAAACAGGATTTTGGTTGGAAGTATCCGTGGGTTCAGCAAACATGTCCACGTTGGCACCCTCAACTATTAATCCTGCAGAATCATACACAACTACACGCAAGGTCGTATCTTTTCTCTTGTAACATCCCAAAAGCCCAATTGCTAAAACAAATCCAATGATTGAAAACTTAAAAAGTTTAACCGAATAATTACGAGATTTTTTCTTGTAAATTTGCATACGTGTTCGACCTGAATACATACATTAAACAAATTTTGAAATAAAAAAGTTACAACCTTGTTGAATGAAGTCGAAAATAAGTGAAATAAAAGTCGAAATAGATCAATTTGAAATTAATTCAATTGAGCAGTTAGAGCATTTTCGAATCAAATATTTAGGTTCAAAAGGTTTGACAAAAGAATTGTTTTCAGAATTGAAAAACGTTCCAAACGAACAGAAAAAAGAAATCGGTCAATTGTTGAATCAATTGCGATTGGATGCCGAAACAAAATTTGAAGAGACGAAAAAAGTATTGTCATCCTCAAAATCCGAAGAAAACAAATTGGATTTGACTCGTCCAGGCGAAGATCACGAAATTGGGAGCCATCACCCTCTTTCACTTGTAAAGCGC
The DNA here is from genome assembly GCA_016866415.1 of Bacteroidota bacterium. GTDB lineage: Bacteria > Bacteroidota > Bacteroidia > Flavobacteriales_D > Crocinitomicaceae > UBA952. The sequence goes on from VGML01000121.1 coordinate 5,238, forward strand.
GAAATAATTTCCATTTTTTCAAAAATAGGATACGAAGTCTCAGAAGGACCGGAAATTGAAGATGATTGGCACAATTTTTCAGCCTTGAATTTTCCACCTGAGCATCCTGCTCGCGACATGCAAGATACGTTTTTCATTGAAAAAGGAGAAAAAGAAATCGCTTTGCGTACTCATACAAGCTCGGTACAAGTGCGTGTAATGGAAAACTCAAAGCCTCCTATTCGAACTATTTCTCCAGGAAGGGTTTATCGTAACGAGGCTATTTCGGCACGAGCGCATTGTTTTTTTCATCAAGTTGAAGGACTGTACATTGATAAAGGAGTTTCTTTTGCTGACTTAAAACAAACATTATTGTATTTCGCGCAGGAAATGTTTGGTGAAAAAGCACAAATTCGCTTAAGGCCTTCCTATTTCCCTTTCACAGAGCCAAGTGCTGAGGTAGATATCTCTTGCACGCTTTGTAATGGCAAAGGCTGTAACGTTTGTAAATACTCAGGATGGCTTGAAATCCTTGGTTGCGGAATGGTAGATCCAAACGTTTTGGATGCTTGTGGAATCGACTCAACAATTTACACCGGATTTGCTTTTGGTATGGGCGTTGAACGCATTGCGCAGCTGAAATATCGTGTAACAGATTTAAGGCTTTATTCCGAAAATGATATCCGTTTTCTCAAACAATTTAAATCAGGAATGTAATGGCTTGGATTCATTTAACATCGCAAGAACAACTTGAAGAGGCAATCAATCTCAGTGAGACAAAGCCGCAGTTGTTTTTCAAACATAGCACACGATGTATCATCTCCAAGATGGCATTGCAGGCTTTTGAAAGCTCCAGAGTTCTTGATTCAGTTGCGGCAGACTTTTACTTGCTCGACCTTTTGAATTATAGGACTATTTCAAATGAAATTGCCAATCGTTTAAACATCATTCATCAATCTCCACAAGCAATCATGCTTTCAAAAAATGAAGTAATTTACTCGGAAACACACGATCGTATAGACGGTTCGAGGGTACAACAAATTTTAGATTCAATTTAACATGAAAAAGGCATTCATTATTATTCTTATTCTTGGATTTGTCGCGGCATTAGTAGTTCCTGCAATTCGAGGAAATGATAACGATTCTGAAAGTGCTTTTACATTTGATTTACAGGATAATGTTGCTGTTAAACTTGGACAATCGATTCCATTAAATTTTGAAGTTCATGACGATTTG
>VGML01000122.1 GCA_016866415.1 Bacteroidota bacterium
CTTGGATTCTGCAGTACCACTACAACTTGAATTTGTCATGGATGGTTTTGAAGTTTTACTGAATGGCGATGTTCAATTCTATTTATCGGCAAAAATTGCTAACCCAATTAAAGAATTTTATGTGAAGTTTGATTTTTTGATGGACAAATTCCCGGAGCAGCAAAATAAATTAACATTTCGATATCGAGATAAAAAGTTTACCTATAATTTTTTGACAACAACTAGAATACAATTAATAAAATTAAACTCATGAAGAAATTAATTCTCCTTTTGATTGCAATTACAAGTTTGAATTGCTTTGCACAGAAGAAGTTTGCACAACTTGACCAAGAATTACCTACAGCGAATGAATTCAGAACAGCTTCGGGTGCTCCAGGAAATCATTATTATCAGCAAAAAGCAGATTATAAAATGAATATTTCCATTGACGATGAGACTCAAAAACTTTCTGGAATTCAAACGATTACTTACACCAATAATTCACCCGATCAACTAAATTACCTTTGGTTGCAATTGGATCAGAACATTTATTCAGAAAATTCAGATTCAAAATTGATTGAGGTTGAGAAAATGGAAGATTTTAAATCCGTGGGTGACATTCGTAAACGCTTTTTTGATTACGATGGAGGTTTCAAAATTGAACAAATCACTTCTACTTCAGGTCAGAAAATGCGCTACTTCATTAATAAAACAATGATGCGCATTGACCTTGACAAACCATTGATGCCGAAGACAAGTGTTTCGTTTCAAATCAAATGGTGGTATAACATCAACGATCGAATGGCTGTTGGTGGCAGAAGTGGATATGAGTATTTTGAGAAAGATAAAAATTACTTGTATACGGTAGCTCAATTCTTTCCTCGGATGTGCGTGTACAACGACGTTACGGGTTGGCAAAACAAACAGTTTTTAGGTCGGGGAGAATTTACACTACCATTTGGCGATTATGAGGTTTCGATTACTGTTCCCGCAGATCATGTTGTTGGAGCGACAGGAGAATGTCAAAATTATAAATCGTTACTTACAGCAGAACAACTAAAAAAATTAGATCAGGCAAAAAAATCAGACCAACCAATCATTATCGTGACGCAAGCCGAGGCTGAAAAAGCTGAAGAAAACAAGGAAAAAAAGACCAAAACATGGATTTACAAAGCAACCAATGTTCGCGATTTCGCTTTTGCTAGTTCAAGAAAATTTATCTGGGATGCTCAAAATCAACCAGTGAACGGGAAGAATGTTCTTTGTATGTCCTATTATCCAAAAGAAGGAAATCCACTTTGGGAACGTTATTCGACAAAACTTGTTGCTCATACAATCAAAACGTATTCAAAATTTACAATTGATTACTCCTACCCTGTTGCCATTTCTGTTCATTCAAAATGGATTGGAATGGAATACCCGATGATTTGTTTCAATGGTGGACGTCCAGAGCCAGATGGAACCTATTCAGAGGGAGAAAAATATGGTATGTGGGGCGTAATCATTCATGAAGTTGGACATAATTTTTTTCCAATGATTATCAATTCCGATGAGCGCCAATGGACTTGGATGGACGAAGGATTAAATACTTTTGTTCAATATTTAACCGAACAAGAATGGGAACGAGGGTATCCGTCTCGACGAGGTCCCGCTCATATGATTGCCGATTACATGCGTGGTGATAAAAAATTCATCTCTCCGATTATGACCAATTCGGAATCCATTTTTCAATTTGGAAATAACGCATATGGAAAACCAGCTACAGCATTAAATATTTTGAGAGAAACCGTGATGGGAAGAGAACTTTTTGACTTTGCATTTAAAACTTATTGTGAAAGATGGAAATTTAAACACCCAACACCTGCTGATTTTTTCCGAACTATGGAAGATGCCTCAGCAGTAGACCTAGATTGGTTTTGGAGAGGTTGGTTTTACGGAACAGATAACGTTGATATAGCCATTGAAGACGTAAAGTGGTTTCAATTAAACACTCAAAATCCCGATCTGGAGAAATCTTTTTTGAAAGATCAAAAAATCAAATCTGATGTTCATATAGGCGTGGAACGAAATAAAAAAGAAATCAAAGAAACCATAAATGAAAAAGATGCTAACATTGACGATTTCTATGCGAAACGGGACATTTATAAAGTTGATGCGCTGGACCGAAAAGAATATGAAGAATTTAAATCGAAACTAGACGCTAAGGATTTGGAATTGTTAAATGCTAACAAACAATTTTATGAAATTCAATTCAGTAATGTTGGAGGTCTAGTTATGCCTTTAATTCTAGAATTCACATTTGTAAATGGTAAAAAAGAAGTGATCCGCATTCCAGCTGAAATTTGGAGACAATACGAGGACAAAGTGAGTAAAGTGTTCATTTTTGATCAGGAAGTTACATCTGTCAGATTAGATCCATTTTTAGAAACCGCGGATACAGATTTGGATAATAACAGTTGGCCAAAAAAGGAAATTCCAAGTAGGTATCAACTATTTAAACAGCAACAAAGCAAGGAAAATCTTATGCAAAGAGATAAGAGGATGAATAATGGAAATTAAAACAAAACTAGATATCTTTGGGGCAACTTTTCAAAAGAATTTACGTCTCTCTATTAACTTATTTCAGCGAATGAAAAAAAATCTATTCTCCCTTTTTCTTTTAGGTGCCACATATTCTCTTTGGGCCCAACAAAATGTTAGTATTTCTGACGTCCCAGCCACACCAAACCCTACAAGTGTATTGGATGTGAGTTCGACAACAAAAGGTATGTTAATGCCAAGAATGACTACGACTCAGAGAAACGCTATTGTAGGTCCGGCAAATGGGTTATTAGTTTACGATACTGATGTAAATTGTGTGATGTATTATTCAACCAATCTAGCTTCATGGAATTCGTTGTGTGCAGGTTCATCAGCATCAAGTTTAATTGCAAATACTACAACAGTTGCAGCAGGGGTCAATTGTCCGTCTGGCGGCGTGTTGCTTCAATTGGGAAATGATGCCAATTCAAATGGTGTTTTAGATGCAGCTGAAATAACTTCTAGTCAATACATTTGTAACGGCCAGGCTGGAGCAGCAGGACCAGCAGGACCAGCGGGTGCGACAGGACCAACAGGATTAACTGGAGCCGCAGGAGCAACTGGACCTCAAGGACCAGCTGGGACAACAGGGGCCACAGGGCCACAGGGGCCTATTGGGTTAACTGGACCAACAGGTACAAACGGTATAAATTGTTGGGACACCAACGGAAATGGTACAAATGACCCTGCTGAAGATACGAATGGTGATGGTTTATTTAATTCAACAGATTGTACTATAGGAGTTGCTGGACCGCAAGGGCCAGCAGGACCGGCAGGTGCAACTGGAGCAACTGGAGCGACTGGAGCAACAGGACCTCAAGGACCTCAAGGACCAATTGGTTTAACGGGAGCAACGGGAGCAACCGGGGCTACAGGGGCTACAGGGCCTCAAGGTCCCATTGGATTAACAGGTCCAGCAGGAGCGACTGGAGCAACGGGAGCAACAGGGGCTACAGGGCCTGCAGGGCCTGCAGGTCCTGCAGGGACAGGGACGTCATGGACACTTTCAACACCAACCGTAAACTCAACAGGAACCTTAACGGTAAATGGAACAACAGGATCTGGTGGTCCTGTAACAACATTGGGGCAATATTGGATTGCTGCTCCAAATACGGCAGGAACAAATGCATTAACTGCAACTGGCTTTTTAGGTACAAGTACAAACCAACACATGGATTTAGTAAGTAACAACCTAGTAAGAGGAAGATTAAGTAATCTTGGTGAGTTCTTTATTGGGACAACGAATACAACACTTGCAGGTGACTTAATGAATGGTGTTAGTAACGCTACATTCCCTTGGGCTATTAATGGTTATTCATCATTTAATGGTTCTGGAGTTTACGGAGCCATAGCTGGAACCTCCACTTTTGCGGGTGTACAGGGTGAATCTTCGGGAACTGTAGGAGGCGGACAAAATGGTGGATCTGGTGTAAGGGGAACTACTTACAGCCAAATTTTGAATGGAGTAAACGGTCAGCGAGGTGGTGCTGGAGCAAATACTGGTTGGGGAGGTTTATTTCAAAGTGATTTGGGATATACCGGCATTTTAGCTGCAGTTTCAGACAAAAGAGTAAAAAAGAACATTGAAACCATAGGAAACGCAACTAATTTAATTAAGCAGTTGCGTGGAGTAACTTATGAACATAGGCTTGATGAAGAGCAATATTCAGATTTAGGATTGAAACAAGGTTTAAATTACGGATTTATAGCGCAAGAAGTCGAAGAGAATTTTCCTTCATTAGTAGTTGAAAAAAATATTCCACACATCAATAGTAGTAGACGCCTTTATAATGAGAATAAACCATCTGAAATGTTAAAAGCCGTAAGCTATATTGAGGTTGTTCCCATATTGGTTGAGGCGATGAAGGAACAACAAAAAATGATTGAAGAATTAAAGGCTGAAATTGAATTATTAAAGTCAGAAATCAAAAAAGACTAAAATGAAAGTTAACTACTTTTATACTTTAATCTTCTGTTTTAGTGCTGTTTTCGGATTTTCTCAAACACTTACTAATAATGATGGATTTATCACGGCTCAACCTGGTTCATATATTTATGTCAATGGTAGTGTTTCAAACAATAATACAGGAGTATTGGCTGTAAATGGAAATGGAACAGCAACAAGTTCAGAATTATATGTTACTCAAGATATCACAAATAATTCGACAATTAATGCAGATGGATATATCAGGTTATTAGGAAATTGGATTGATAATGCCATTTTTAACTCTACACTTGGCACTGTGTTTTTTGAGGGGGCAAATCAATTTTTAGGTGGGGCCTCAATCACTCAATTTTTTAACGTTACTTTGGATGGTTCTGGTATTAAAACACAACAAGTTGATAAAATTGCAAAGGGAACGCTTGATTTAAAACATCTTCACTTAAATACAGACTTATATGGTTTTTATGTTACTAATCCAGCACTGAATTCGATTTTAAGAACAACTGGCTTTGTTTCAAGTGCAAACGGAGGATTTCTTGCACGAACCACATCTAATACAGGAATGTATTTATTTCCAACAGGATCAAATGCCAACACAAGTGCAAATATTCCAGGAACCGGAACGTTTAGATACAGACCAGTAGAACTAAATCCAAATGATGCTAATTTAAATGTTTATAGTGTTCGAATGGCAAATTTGGATGCTAGTTTAGAAACATATAATAGAAATAGTGCTGAACCTATTTTGTGTGAGTCAAATCCCGCATTTTACCACCAAATTGATAGAATTTCTGGTTCAAGTGCGGCTGACCTTGGAGTTTGTTTTATCCCTTCCTCAGACGGGCAATGGAATGATATGGCTCGTTGGAATATTACAACAAACGGAATTTGGCAAGATATTCCTACAGTAAACTTAACGCCAATAACAGGATTTACAAAGTCAGTGGCAACAAATTGGAATAATTTCGGAGATATACCTTATATTTTAACCAATTTAAATCCTGCAACTCCAACAATAAATACAACTGCGATAACGGGCTGTTCACCATTGACGGCATCCCTTCAAACAACTGGCATTTCAGGAGTAAATTACTCATGGTCGGCAAATGGAAATTCGATAGGAACTGGAACTAGTATTAGTGAAATTTTCAATACGCCAGGATGTTACAATATTACATTGACAGCAAGCGTAGGAAATTGTTCCGCAAGTTCTACTGCATCAAATTTAACATGTGTAGATGATTCTCCAACAGCCGCATTTACAAGTAGTTTATTGGAATTTACAGGAAGTACAGAAAATGTAACTTTTTCAAATAATTCATCGGGAGCAGACAGTTACTTGTGGGATTTTGGAAATAATACAACTTCTACATTAACAAATCCCTCAGTATTATATTCAGGGATTAATGGAAGTGTTCTGGTAACATTATATGCATATACGGACAATGGCTGTGTTGATTCCACAACAACCGTAATCTCCTACCAAGAAGATGCTATTTTTTATGTTCCAAATTCATTTACCCCTGATCAAGATGAATTCAACCAAACGTGGGGTCCGGTATTTACACAAGGATTTGATCCATTTAATTTTGATTTGTACGTATTTAATCGATGGGGAGAAGTGATTTGGGAAAGTCACGATGCATCTAAAAGATGGGATGGTACCTATGGAAGTAAAGGAACAAAATGTCCTGACGGCGTTTATACTTGGAAAATCGGATACAAGCCGAAAGAAACGGACGAGAAAGTTGTGGTAACTGGACACATCAACCTGATACGTTAAGCTACTTCTTTCTGAAGAACAATTTCAAAGGAACTCCTTCAAAGTTGAACTTTTCTCTTAACCTGTTCTCTAAAAACCGTTTGTAGGAATCTGGAATATATTGCGGAAGA
>VGML01000123.1 GCA_016866415.1 Bacteroidota bacterium
CATATGGTAACCAAGATGTTCAAGCTGGTTTTTATACCTACCTTATTTCTTTCAAAACTCCTCAAAAAGATGATCGACAAATTATAACTGGTCATGTTAATTTACTGAGATAAAAACAGGAAGCAAAGGCTTTGTTAAATCGTATTATTTCAGAAGGTGAAAAAGCTGAAATAATGGAATATAATGAAATTCAATTACTTAATCAATAGATCTTGAAAATCACTTTCCTCTCCTATAAACTCATTGAAATCTACCTTTTCCGAAAATTCAGATAAATTACTATCTTTCTTATTTTGCCAAAACACTATTCTCGAATATTTAATTTTTAGTTTTCGAAATGTTTTTTCATTAGGAGTATCTAACCATAAATAATACTCGGCGAATTTTTTTGAAACTTTTTCAATACTATTTTCATCCACGTAAAGAACTGGGTCGCACTTACAATCTTTCGCTGCCATATCGAGCCAAACTTCTGCTTGATTCAAATCACATTCATTAGTTATTGCATCAAGAATTGGAGGTAAATCACCCTTTTTTAACGTAACCGTTTTATTAAATACCTGATATTGTTCAGCTCCAGAAACTTGTGGTGAAAATAAGTGATAAGCCCCTCGAGTAATTTTATTTGAAGCTAGAGCCTTCCAATTTTTTATAAAATTTGAATCTGGGCGAGATTCCCAGGTATGTTGTCCTTCATTAGGATTTGTATCAACAGCTCGAACGGATCGTGAAATTACAAACCGATAATGTTCCTTGACATTTTCCCAATCTGGAGATTCAGGTTTCTGATTTGAAAAATCAATCCCTTTAATTGATGATTTTATTTGCTGAGATTTTGGCTCATTTTCAGAATTTTCACAATCCACGATAGCTGCGAGGACTATTATAAAAATTGACTTTTTTTGCATTTAACAAATTTTAAAAAAAACAAACCTCTCTACTTTTTATGTTCTTCATAATCATAAAACCCTTCCATCACAAAACGGAAACCAACTTGGGGAGAGGGCAAAGTTATGAGTTCAGGTAATATATTTAAATTACCATCAAATATTTGATTGGAACAATTTCCATTCATACTTGCAAAAGACCCACCCAAAACATAGTCAGAATTTGAAACAACTTCTGCGACATTGCCATTTGTATTATGTATACCAAATCTACTCGGGTAATAGGAGTTGACTGGAGCCGTTAATTCAAATCCATCCAAAGCCCTACTGCGTCTTAATATAGGTAATTGTCCTTTGCGATAATTGAGATCAAGAGCTAATTTAAGCTCATCATAAACCTCGTAGTCTAAAAGTGGATTAAAATTCATCATGAATTCTCCTTTAGCATTACGATTATAAGGGCCTCCCCAACTATACGTAGCCAAATCTAAATCGCCGGTCATGGCGCGCAATTGCTGTTTTGCAGACGGCAAAGTAAATTTCACGTATTCATATTTCCTTTTTGGATCCTTAATATACAGTTCAGTCAACCAACTGCAAAATGCCATCATGGCTTCTTTGGTAATGTTAACAACTGGGTGATTCGGGAATTGAGTTGTATAATGCTGATATTGCAGTAAATCTGTTTCTGAAGTCCAATTTTCATCTCGTGGCGTATATTTATTTCGTATAACTGAATCAGTTATCGCATTCAAAAACTGAATATACATGTCATTTGTAACTTCGTATTTTGAAAAGTAAAAATTAGAAAGCACCAGTGATTTATCTTTTTTATGACTTTCAGCTGAATCGGGTTCAAAAATGGAATAATAGCGATTAATTTGAAAACCTCCCGCAGGAATGTAACTCAAACTTTTCTCAATAAATTTTGCGTCAACCTTTTCTTGCAAGGATGGTATTTGATACTCCTCAATTTCTGCAAAAACTCGAAATCCAACCCACGGGGATTCTACATCGAAAGTATCTCGAGAAGAAATAACCAATTTATGAGGTTCTTTGTTCCATGCACCACCTTTGCATATCGATTTTTCTGCAACCATTTCCGCTACATTACCTGCCATGTGATAGATACCAAAATTATTTGGCCAATAATCGCTTACTCTGCATGAAACATCACCTCCATCATTTAAAAATCCAGCATATCCCATAAAATCTCCTGAACCTCTATTACAATTGGCAAGCATTGACCCTTTATATTTTCCATTTTCACTTCGAATACTTTCTGTTCCCCAGGGGAAAATAGTACCCTTTGGAAGCCCACCTCGAGCCGCAAGCTCCCATTCCTCCTCGGTTGGTAAACGAAAATGAATTTTTTTGATTTTTTTGTCTTGAAGCCATTCATTAATAGTAATACCGAAATACTCACAAAAATTTTGCACTTGCTCATAACTTACACCAACAACAGGATAATTTCGATACGCTGGATGCCGAAGATAATAATCGACATATTTATCAGCATATCCAAGGCGAGTGCTTAGCCAAGACAGCGTATCAGGAAGATTTCGCTCATACTCAGATTCTCCTTTTGTTTTCCTTGTCCAATTTAAAAAACACAAATAATCAAAATTTGAAATTTCGTATTTACCCGCGTATAAATTCGTTTTTCCGATGTGCACAAAAGGCATCTTTTTTCCATTTAATTTTAAATGCTCTCCCGGTTTAATTTCTTTTTTTTGCTGCGCGAAAACAACTTGAATAAATAATAGAGGAAAAAAGAGTATTTTTTTATGCATAACTTTTTTTCTTAGAACACTAAATTATCAATTAGTTACTAACTAATAAGAAAAAAATGATTATCAAACAATTGGTTTCTCAATCTTTAAACAAGAAGCCTTCTTCAAAATTATGTCCTTCCCAAAGTTGATCACTACAATCGTACTTAGATCTTCTTACAATCGAATAATCCATTGACTCCAAGGCTTCAACAAAAATTGAAAGGTCGATTCTCATATCCTCTGGATTAAGTTTTTCCGCTGAGGACTCTTTTTTCTCATCCAAAGGTTTAAGTTTAACACTTAGTGTTAATTTATATTCATTTGAATAGTATAACGGATTACCACTATTAATTAATTTCTCTCTACTTCCTCTTGTATCCTCAAATTCCTTCAACAATACAATTTCGTATAATTCATTTTTCTTATAGATCGTATAATCTTTACCCAATGGATTATCAAAACGAAATTCATCCTTACAAATTTCTATTCGGTCGTTAAGTGAATGTTTCAATTTTAAAAAATTCAATACGATAAAAACGACACCGATTATTAGAAATAAAACTGAAAATCCTTTCATTATATAGTCTTCAGATCCTGTTGAAAAAAATAATTTAGATGTAAATGCACTAATTATCATTATAATGACACCAAAAATTATCAATAGGTCGGCTTGAATGGGAGTGGATAGAATTATTTTATCTTCTTTCTTACGAAAAACATTTTTCTTCTTGACAAAATGTCTTCCGAAAAAATACATAATGCAACCCGTTGAAAAAGAAATCAAGGAGATGTACCATGGAATTAATACAGCAAGAAAACTAAGACCTTGCCATACTAAATAGATAATAAAAAAAACCAATGCAAATAAGACTATTGCAATTATTATTCTAATCGGCTTAGACATGATAATAAAAAGCTATAACTGATTTTACAATCCCAACAAAATCTCCATCGGATCTTTAGCTCCGAAGATCATTCGTTCTGGATTTTCCAACATTTCTTTCACTTTCACAAGGAAACCAACAGATTCTTTTCCATCAATAATTCGGTGGTCGTATGAAAGCGCCACATACATAATTGGACGAATTTCAACCTTTCCATTAATCGCGACTGGTCGTTCAACCACATTGTGCATTCCTAAAATTGCAGATTGCGGTGGATTAATTATTGGTGTTGATAACATCGATCCGAAAACTCCTCCATTTGTAATCGTAAACGTCCCACCTGTCATGTCATCAGGGGTGATTTTTCCATCTCTCGCTTTAACAGCCAAACGTTTTATTTCCCGTTCGATTTCAGCCAACGACATTTGCTCAGCATTTCGAACCACAGGAACCATTAATCCTTTTGGAGATGATACTGCAATCCCAACATCCGCATAATCGTGGAAAATAATTTCGTTGCCATCAATTTGAGCGTTCACAGCTGGATATAATTTCAAAGCTTCTGTAACCGCTTTCGTGAAAAAGGACATAAATCCTAAATTCACTTCGTGGTGCTTAGCGAATTTATCTTTGTATTTCGCACGAATGTCCATGATTGGTTTCATGTCCACTTCATTGAACGTAGTCAACATTGCTGTTTCATTTTTAACAGAAACAAGACGTTCCGCAATTTTTCTGCGTAACATCGACATTTTTTCGCGATTCTGATTTCTTGTTCCACCCCAGCCTTGCGCTGATTCAGTTGAGAATCCAGCTGACATGGCGTTTACAACATCCTGCTTCGTAATGCGGCCATCTTTACCACTTCCTGCAACTTGTTTGGCAGAAATTCCATTTTCACTCATGATTTTAGCCGCTGCCGGGGATGGTGTTCCTGAAGCATAAGAAACTTCTTTCTTAATTGGATCTGGGTTTGGAACAACCGTTTTTGTTTCTACAACAGCTGTAACAACAGGTTTTGCATCTTCTTTTTTATCTTCTGCTTTTGGAGCAGCACTTCCAGCAGGTTTCGCAGCATCGGTATCAATCAGACATACGACTTGTCCAACTTTCACAACATCCCCCTCCCCTGCTTTCAATGTGATTGTTCCACTTGCTTCTGCAGGAAGTTCCAACGTGGCTTTGTCTGAGTCGACTTCGGCAATTGCTTGGTCTTTTTCAACGTAGTCTCCGTCAGAAACCAACCATTGTGCAATTTCAACCTCTGATATCGATTCACCCGGACTTGGGACTTTCATTTCTAATATTGCCATGACACTTATTTCTTTCTATTATTTAACAACTTTAACTTTCGCATACGAGAAAATCTCATTGAACAATTTCGCTAATCGTTTCTCGTGTAATTTCTTAGAACCTTCTGCTGAAGCAGCACTCGACGGTCGACAAATTCCAATTAAATCTAATTTTCTTAAGCTCATTGCCATATATGTCCAAGCTCCCATATTTGCTGGTTCTTCCTGAGCCCAAATTACGTTTTTCGCATTGTATTTCGCTAAAATCGCTTCGATTTGTTTTTGTGGTAACGGATACAATTGCTCAATGCGAATAAAGGCCATGTTTTCAGCACCTAGTTGATTGGCCTTTTCTTTTAACTCGTAGTAGAATTTCCCTGAACAAAGCACAATTGTATCTACTGATTTCGCATCCGCTGTTGTATCATCAATTACTTCTTGGAAAGCACCTTTTGCCATTTCTTCCAACGATGAAGTAGCGATAGGATAACGAAGTAACATTTTAGGTGAGAAAACAACCAGTGGCTTTCTAAATTCACGTTTTAATTGACGACGTAACAAATGGAAATGATTTGCAGGTGTTGAAGTATTTACAATTTGCATATTCAAATCAGCACATTGCTGTAAAAACCGTTCCATACGACCACTTGAGTGTTCAGCTCCTTGACCTTCATATCCGTGTGGTAGAAGCAGCGTTAAACCACTTTGTGTCGCCCATTTATCCTCACCAGCACTGATGAATTGGTCAATCATAATTTGCGCACCATTGAAGAAATCTCCGAATTGCGCTTCCCAGATTGTTAAACCATTAGGAGTAGCAAGTGAATATCCATATTCAAAACCAAGAACTCCATATTCTGACAATAAGGAGTTATAAACGGTAAATTTCGCTTGATCTTTTGAAAGTAAATTCAATGTTTCAATTTCTTCCTCAGAATCTTCTGTTTTCACAACTGCATGGCGATGGGAGAATGTTCCTCTTTCAACGTCTTGTCCTGAAATACGAACAGGATGACCTTCTGCCAATAATGAAGCATATGCCAACATTTCTGCTGTACCCCAGTCTAATTTATCATCTTTTATTGCATTCAAACGATCTTCAAAGATTTTTGCAATTTTTCGAAAGTACTTTTTGCCTTCTGGTAACGTTGCTAATTTAGCACCAAGATCATTTAATTTCTTTTTGTCAACTCCAGTTTCCGGAGACTTTTCAAAATCTTTCGAATTTCCGTGGCGATAACCTTCCCAAGTCAAACTCAAGAAATCATAAACGCGCGCTTTTTCATTTTTTCGTGACGCTTCAAATTCATTTTCTAAAAACTGATTGTAATCATCTTCGAATTTCTTGGCGTCATCTTTCGAAATTACACCTTCATTTATCAACTGAGAAAGATAAATATCTTTTGGATTCGGGTGTTTTGCAATAATATTATATAGCGCTGGTTGTGTAAATTTAGGCTCATCACCTTCATTGTGACCGTATTTTCTGTAGCACAACAAATCGATAAAAATATCACGTCCAAATTGCTGACGATATTCAATAGCGA
>VGML01000124.1 GCA_016866415.1 Bacteroidota bacterium
GAACTCTTCAGCTGTTAAACGACCGGATTTGCTGAACGAGCTCTCAGCACAATTTGGAAATCAATGTGTAGTATTAGCAGTGGATGCACGACCCGTAAATGGCGTTTGGAAAGTATTTGTCAATGGAGGAAAAGTAGAAACGGAATTGAATTTACTTGACTGGGTAAAAGAAGGTGTAAAACGAGGAGCAGGTGAAATATTATTTACGTCAATGGATCATGACGGCACAAAAAATGGCTTTGCTTTAGAAGCTTTGGAGGCGGTTTGTCGGGCGGTAAATGTCCCTGTTATCGCATCCGGTGGTTGTGGTTCAGGGGCACATTTCGTTGAGGTTTTTCAGAAAACGGTGGTGGATGCTGCGTTGGCTGCTAGTGTTTTTCACTTTGGGGAAATTGAAATTTCAGAGCTAAAAAAGAATTTAAAACAAGAAAATATTGAAATACGATAACATGGAAAAAATAGATTTTGCCAAAGGCGATGGTTTAGTGCCCGCCATCATTCAGGATGCGAATACATTACAAGTATTAATGTTGGGCTATATGAATCAGGAGGCCTATGAAAAGACATGTCAAGAAAATAAGGTGACTTTTTTCTCCCGAACAAAAAATCGTTTGTGGACGAAAGGACAAGAATCAGGCAATTTTTTAAACGTAGTTTCCATGCGTTTGGACTGTGATCGAGATACTTTATTGATTCATGTTATTCCTCAAGGTCCAACTTGTCATTTAGGAACTCAAACGTGCTGGGCGGGAGAAAAAGATACGCGCTTTGGCATACTCGCTGAGCTTGAAAACACAATTAGCTCAAGGCTCAACGAAGGAATCACTGAAAAATCGTATGTTGCTTCTTTAAAAGAAAAAGGGATAGAGAAAATAGCACAAAAGGTAGGCGAAGAAGCCGTGGAGACAGTAATTGAAGCGTTGCGCTCAAACGATGAATTGTTTCTTAATGAATCTGCTGATTTGTTGTTTCATTATTTAATCTTGCTGCAAGCAAAAGGTTTTGAATTGGATGATGTACTTAAAGTTTTAGAGGCACGAAGAAAGTAAACCAAAAGTGATTTTTAGAGAAAATGAATACACGTCTTTCTTTGTTTTTGGTCCTTTTCAATTGTTATTCGATAAGCTGCCAATTCATTCCTCCATTCAAAACAAATGGTCCGAAAATCGTAGATGCAAAAAATTCTGAGTTCATTTTAAAAGGTATAAACTGGTGGGGAATAAATGGATCTCATATCCCCTACTCCAACGACCATAGCAAAGGAACAAATACGCACGGGATGTCCTTTGGATTACATGTTCAACAAATTGACACGATAATTAGCGCTATTAAAAAGGCTGGTTTCAATACGATTCGCCTTCCCTTATCCAATCAAATACTGCATGACACAACTAAAATTCTTGCTGAATGGGTTGGCCCAAATGCTGACTTGATTGGATTAACTCCGATTGAGGTAATGGATGTGATTGTTAAAAAACTCACAAATCAAGGACTTTTCGTTTTACTTAATAATCATTCAACCACAACTCATTGGTGTTGTAATTACGATTTCAATGGATTATGGTATGGAAAAAATAAATTTTACTCTCAAACAACAGAAAATTGGATTTCTGATTGGAAAATGCTAGCAATTCGTTATCTAAATAACCCAAAGGTCATTGGTGCAGATTTAAGAAATGAAGTTAGACCGCTTCGAAGAAATGGATTACCTCTTCCTAAAAACCCCAACTGGGGAAGAAAAAATAAACGTGATTGGCATTTAGCAGCAACGAAAGCCGGCAATGCGATACATACTGTTCAACCAAATTGGCTTATTGTGGTAGAGGGCATTAATGCACGTGTACATTTTTTGAGTCAATTATCATTTCCTCATCTGAAACCAATTATCAAAAAACCAATTAAACTAAAAATTCCGAATAAACTTGTTTATGAAATTCACAATTATTCATTTAGTTGGATAAAAGCGAATATACTATTTGTGAAAAAGCAAGTTAAATATGGAAACGTTGATACCGAAAAGCGAAAAACTGAATATGAACGAAACTGGGGTTTTGTTCTGAATCCTAATTTTAAAAATTGTGCACCTGTCATTCTTGGTGAATTTGGGTGTAGTTCCCAAGGTAAAGAAGTTGAAACCTGGTTAAAAGATTTAAGCGATTTCGTTTGGGAAAAGAAAATGGGATTTTGCTGGTGGACCTTAGAGGAGGAATTGCATAACGAGTCCAGCTATGGAATTATGAATTCAGAATTGAATAAAATCAATGTTTTTGATGATTGGAGGGGTAAATACCTAAAACAGCTACTTGATATGAATCCTTGAGATAAGTCTAAGAAAAAGTGCTAAACCTATAATTATGATTAAAACTAAATAACTGTTCGTTGGAATAGTGCTCTCCATCATTTCTAATTTCTCCTATTCTCAAAAAGTAATACGCTGTTAAACAGACGAAAACCATCAACAATTATTGCAACAATTTTCAGAGCCTAAAGAACAAATTGCTCCAACCAATCCAAACTTGTCTTTTCTAAAGGCAGGATATACAATCATCAGAAATGCTGCCACAAAACGGTGTTACCTGCATACTTCGAAAGCTTTATAAACGAATCTTCAATTTATGCCAAATTTTACCGTTACATATTAAATTAATTGCGTTAAAATCCTTTAAAAATCAACTACATGAAAAATTTGTTTCTAACATTAAGATTTATTGGATTTGTTTTTTTTCTTTTAATTACTACTAATTTAACGGCGCAAGACCATTCAAATCTAGAAAAAGAAATTTTTAAGCAAATCAATAAATACAGGACCAAAATTGGTCAAGCTAAATTTACTTACAACCCTTCGTTAGTTATATCATGTAGAAATCACAGTAAATCAATGGGCGTAAATTCAAAGCTAGAACACGTTAAAAATTTCGGTGAAGTGGGTGCCAACGCCGAAATCATTCAATTGAATTATACTGATGGAAGAAGCCTTGTTGAAGTTAGTACTGATGTACTAGAAATTTTTCTAGATTCACCTCCACACAAAAAGATAATTGAAGACGGTTACAAACAAATTTCGATTGGCGTTTACGTTTCGGAAGACGAGGATTTGTGGGTTACAATACGATTAATATACTGATTAATTAGACATTTCACTAGTATCTTTATGTTCTTCTTAATTTTTAGATAACGTTTTGTCTTTTCTTTAGTTTAAAACGGCAATTTTCAAGCGAACACGCTGCCCTTTGGAGATGCCCGATAAATAATAAAAACCTGAACTAATATCTGGTATCGCAATTTCAAGGTTATTTGATGCAATGCCAACTAAAAGCTCTTTTCCATTAAAATCAGTAATTTGATAAAGCGACTGTTCATCAAACCCATTTAGTCTAAAAACACCATCATTTGGATTTGGATATATTGCAACTGCTGAATTAGTTAAACTTTGTACCGAGGCACATTGCTCCACAATAATCGAAAGTTGAGCACTACTCTGACATCCATTTGCATCAGTATAATTGGCAGTTATCGTGTTAACACCAACATTTGCCAACGAAGGATTAAAGGTTGAATTAGCTACTCCAGTCCCAGTTAAAATAGCGTTTGAAGGCGTTGGAGTTAGTTGAACCAGCCCTTCATTAATACAAACAACATTGTCTACATCACTTGAAGTTAGCGTTACAATAGGAACTGCATTGACCACAATGTTTTGGGCTGTTGAGTTTGATCCTGCAGAATTAGAAACCGTTAAAGAAACAGTATATGAACCAGCAGCTGCGTATGTATGTGTTGGATTTTGTTGGGTCGATGTATTGCCGTCTCCGAAATTCCACGCCCATGTTGTAGGTGAATTAGTAGAAAAATCAGTGAAGGTGACTGTTGAACCTTGGCAAAGTGCATTTGGCGAAGTAAATGATGCCGTTGGAGGATTGTTGGATGGAACTGAATAAAATACTTTGAAATCATCGAAATAATAACCGTCTGCTGTTGTTCCTCCATCTGATCTCAATTGGAAACGCACTTTAATTTGTTGACCCAAATAATCACTTAAATTAATCTCTTCCAATACCCAACTCGATTGCGTTCCCTCGTAAACAGGTTGACCATTTGGTTGAACACTTCCATTTGCACTGGTTCCAGGAACAGTGTAGTTTCCACATTGACCAATCCATGTGGTTCCACCGTCTGTTGAAACTTGAAACTGAACAAAATCATAATCCGCTTCAATTGCCCATTTTGCATAAAAGGAAATCATAGCCGACGTTGCTTGCGTCAAATCGATTGTTGGTACATAAGTATATGTTCTATTCGTATTGTTTGGATAGTTTCCTGAAGAATTCTCGAAAAAACTTTTAGAAGGTGAAACGAAGGTTGTACTTGTTGTTCCCCATGATCCAGTCCAATTTGTAGCTGAAGTCGCATCTTCGAGTGCCTGTAAAGTAATGGCACCAAAAGTTTTAACAATCGTATCTTTCTTTACCCAAAGGCCATTGTCTGTTTTCAAAATGTATTTAATTTGATCACCAAATTGAATGGAAGGGTTTAAAGAATAAGAAATTGCACCCGTTGAAGTTTGTTGACTATTCAAATTGTAGGTCAATGAATTCCCTACAGAAACAATATTTAACAAGGGTTCAATGGAAACGACCACTGGTCCACCCTGGCGACCCAATCTTTTGATTGAATGATTGAAACTACCTGTTAGGGTCGCTACTGAAGATGGGTCTGTATCCTTAACAATGCTGTAATTTCTTGTTAAATGAGCTAAAATAAGATTTGGAAAAACCATTTCTTGACAAGTTGCAATTATTTCACTAGAAGGCTGCCAAAACGCTGTTCCAACCTCGGGTGTGTGAGCGAAAATGGTATCTTTTTGATTTACACCCACATCTACCTTGTACATGTAATCATCGGAATCTCCTGAGGCTGGATACAATCCGGAAGATTTCTGAGCAAAATATCCGTTCAATTCAGACATGTGATTGGTATAGTCTTGAAAATAATCGTGATGAGGTGCAAATTCAGCATTCGTAGTGCCTATTGGGAATAAAATTTCTCGAGCATATGTATGCGCATTAAAAGCCATTTCAAAATCATTGTTTTGCACTAACCATCTCATCGCTTGAGTCTCAGGCTCGGAAAAAGCAGAAGGACCACAATAGGTGTCGTTACTTGTAGTCGAGCTTGTGCCTGTTGTTCCCCAACCATAAGAATAGTTTCTATTTAAATCAACTCCATAAGTTCCGTTTCCATTGTTTCGTCGGTTTTTACGCCACATCCCACCTCCATTTGGATTGGTGGTTTCATTATACACGTAGCCATCAGGATTGATACACGGCACGAAATACATCTGCGTATTATTTACAAGGTAAGTTACCTCATCATTTGTTCCGTAGTTTTCCAACAAATACCACATGTAAAAAATGGTTTCCATCAAACTCATAGGTTCTCGCGCGTGATGAATAGCTGTATAAAGCACTTTAGGTTCGCCAGCCTCATTCGTGTTTGGGTTATCGGAAATACGCACGTGGTAAATCGGTCTATTTCCTACGGTCAAGAAATTAGAAATAGGCGCTTTTGCTGTGATCAAATTCGGATATTGAGCCACCATTGCATCTAATTCAGCTAACATCTCGTTGTATTTCAAATACCCACCCATCGTTCCTAAATTGAAATTAGAAGGAGTAGCTGGGGTGAATGTTGAAGAACCACCACCTCCAGTTCCTGTACAATTTGTGTTTTTTAATGCGTTTTCTGACTCTTTACTAGGGTTATTAAGTATATCGAAGTAGTGTTTTTCAACATCAGAAATAAGAATTTCGTAGTTATAACCATATGATTGCATGATAGCTATTTCATCCTTGGAGAAATCAGAGATAAAAAACAAGCCTTCCTTTCGGATACCATGATCCATGGTAACACCTAAATTACTCAGTTTTATAAGTTCTTCCTGAGTTCCAAAAACCTTAACCCGTGAATAATTTTGTGAAAAAACAGATGTACTAAGCGAAAAAATTAAAAGAAATAAAAAATTTAATTTGGAGATATTCATGTTTGATAGTTTAGCAATTCAATATTACAAAAAAACATATGATTTCTCTTAATGTTCTTTTCTAATTATTTTCAAATACACACAATAACTTCAATTTTTTCACATTGTTCTTAAGATAAGGCAACCTCAGAACATTTTTCTTGTTTTATACGTAGTATAATAGTCGTATTTTTACCTTAATTGAAATTCATAATTACCATATCAATTATTCTGTCATCGCTTGTTGCGGTTAGTCAGACAATATGGATGACACCCA
>VGML01000125.1 GCA_016866415.1 Bacteroidota bacterium
GGAGTACCAAAATCGAACTTTTATTATAAATATTCGTGAGCTTGCAGGAGAAAAAGAAAGGGATTACGAAACTGATTTACAAATCCATGGTTGGCGAAGTAGAGTAAGGTATGTTTTTGTTCCTTAATTGATTCTCAAAAAAACTCTCTACTTTTTATTGTTCAAAATTTGAATCGGTTAACGTAAATCAAGTCATTGCTTTCTTTATTTTTACGAAAACCAATAGCATATGCTTGATTTCAAAATACTTATTCCACTCATTCTAATTATTTATTTCATTGCATTATTCATTGTAGCTAGAGTTACTTCTAAGAATGCCAATTCAGCCTCTTTTTATGCAGGAAACAAACAGAGTTCTTGGTATCTCGTGGCATTTGGAATGATTGGAACATCACTTTCAGGAGTGACTTTTGTTTCAGTTCCTGGTTCCGTTGGTGCGAATGGTTGGAATTATTATCAACTTGTAATTGGCTTTTTCCTTGGGTATTTTGCAGTAGCCTACATTCTACTTCCGCTCTATTATAAATACAACCTCACTTCCATTTACACATACCTCAGCCACAGATTGGGTTTCAGCGCTTATCAGTGGGGAGCAGGATACTTCATTTTATCAAGAACGCTCGGTGCTACAGTCCGATTGTATCTCGTCATCAATGTCATGCAAACCTTTGTTTTTGAGCAAATTGGCATTCCATTTTGGCTAACGACATTGGTAATTATGCTCATGATTATTGCTTATACATTGAAAGGTGGTGTAAAAACAATTGTGTGGACAGATACCTTACAAACAACATTCATGCTCTTGGCGCTTGTGGTTTGTATCTTCGCCATTCAAGACGCTTTAAACCTTGATTGGTCAACGATTTGGGGCAAAATGAAAGCAGAAGGAATGACAAAACTATGGGAAACGGATATCAATAAAAAAAGTCACTTTCTGAAACACGTTTTGGGAGGTGCATTTATGACGATTGCCATGACTGGTCTCGATCAAGAAATGATGCAGAAAAACATCAGTGTGAAAACGCTCAAAGACGCTCAGAAGAACATGGTTACGTTTAGCTTTATTCTACTCCTTGTAAATGCTTTGTTCATGTTTTTAGGTGGGTTACTCTATCTCTACGCAAACAAAAATGGCTGGGAATTCGCGCCTGATGATGTTTTTCCATCCATTGTTCAATTGCATTTATCCAAAGGTATTTTCCTGATTTTCATCATCGGTTTGATTTCGGCTTTATTTCCTTCGGTTGACGGAGCGATTACCGCATTGACCTCCTCTTTTTGCATTGATATTCTCGGATTCGAACGAAATCAGGATAAATCGGAAGAAGAAAAAACGAAACTCAGAAAGCGAATTCACTTGGGATTTGCAGCCATTTTCATTATTCTCGTTTTTATTTTCAAAGCGGTGAATAGTAAAACAATTGTGGATTTAATTTTCTTAATTGCTGGATATACTTATGGGCCGTTGTTGGGACTGTTCTCCTTTGGAATTTTCACAAAACGCATTCTTATGAAAAATATCGTTCCTGTCGTTTGTTTGGCGGCACCATTGCTCTGTTACTTGCTAGATTATTTTTCACCTCAGTTTTTCGGAAACTACAAGATTGGCTTCGAAATGCTTATTATTAACGGTGGAATCACATTTATTCTTCTTTATATTTTTAGTCATAAATCTGAATTGAACCATGCAAATTAACCTCGACGACAACGGATTGCATCTGCGATTTGCACCTTTGACCTTGACAAGACCTATTGGAAACTTGCGTATGGGAATTTTGACCAACGACGAACGCTGGAGGGCTTTTCTTCCCGATGCTGAAATTGGTTTTACGACCGAAAAATACCTTTCAAAAAAGTTTTCTTCTGTTAAGAATGGAGTCCGTGTTAATGCTGCTGTAATTCCAAATGATGATTTTGTTGCGGCAGTCATGCATTTGGAGGAAAATACCGGTTTGTATTTGAATGAATTGTTCCTTGCAGAGAATGGAGTCTCATCCTCTAAAATTCAATTCAAAGGGGAAATTCCTGTCATCCTAGAAAATCGTTGGGATATATTTCAGAAAAATGATTTAGTTCTAAAATCTGATTTTGAACTCATTAGAGGTAACCGAAAAACACAAAAACTTTCCAAATCGAATACGGTCATCGGCTCGCCTGAATTAATTTTCTTGGAGGAAGGAGCGAAAGTGGAAGCGAGTATTTTAAACACGAGCACTGGTCCAATCTACATTGGAAAAGATGCCGAAATCATGGAAGGTTCGATTGTTCGCGGTCCATTAGCCATGTGTGAACACAGTGCCTTGAAACTCGGAACAAAAATCTATGGAGCTACAACGCTTGGTCCTCATTGTAAAGTGGGCGGAGAAGTCAACAATTCTGTTTTTCAAGCCTATTCAAATAAAGGTCACGAAGGTTTTGTCGGAAACTCAATCATTGGAGAGTGGTGTAACCTAGGTGCCGACACCAACACGTCCAACCTCAAAAACAATTATGGGAAGGTTTCCACCTATTCCTACGAAACAAAAAAAGAGGAAAAAACCAACGTTCAATTCATGGGACTCACCATGGGCGACCATTCTAAATGCGGCATCAATACGATGTTTAACACGGCCACAGTTGTTGGTGTAAGTTGCAACGTCTACGGAGCTGATTTTCCACAAAAATACATTTCTTCCTTTTCTTGGGGTGGTAGCGCAGGATTTGTTCCTTTCAAATTCGAAAAAGCGATTGAATATGCCAATAACATGATGGAACGCCGCGGGCTGAAATTGTCGGAAGAGGAAGTTGAGATTTTGAAGAGGTTGGTTGAATAGATCAAATGAATAATATTCGTAATTTAACTATAAGATATAAAACTGCGTTTATACATCTTTTATATGTTATCTTTAATAATAAATCAAAATGAAAAAATTCAAAAGATATTGGTTTTACCTGTTGTTGTCATTAAGCATTTCGTTAACAGTCCATGTTATTAACGACACATTCCAAAAAGTTGATTCCGAAAATTGTTCAGGATATTAACAGCGGAGCTATCGGAGCAATTTTAACAACAATAATCACTCTTATTTTACTTTCTAATCAAACAGAAAGTCAAGAAAATCTTACTAAATCATCTGGTCTACGAAGAAAAGTTGAAGATTTTTAATAGTTTTTTAGATACTATTGGGACAAGAGGTTTCATAAATCATACAGAACTTTTCAATTCTGCGCAAGCAACCACAGGCATCATTAAAGCGAATAAACTTTTTTGAGGAAGAATTTTATTAAAAACTAGCGAGTTTTTCCTTTTTGAAAACCTTACGGTAAGTATCGTAGACGTATTTTAACCACTTTTCGTCATTTGGATAGTCGTGGAACCAATGTGGTGGGAGATCGATGATTTGCTTCATTTCATCGACAGTTATTCCCAATTTTTTGGCAATATATTCAATTTCACGGTCAACGACTTCTTGATTAAAGGGGCTAGTTTTTAAGATTTCGAGGGCTTCTTCTCTGGAAATCGATCCTGCACAAATCTGGGATGATAAAGTCGCTCTTCGGTAATCTATATTGAATTTTTTAAATAAATAGTAAGACTGAATAAATCCAGTATACTTGGACTCATAATGCTTACCGCCGTAATTTTTCCAATTCAACTCCTTTTCTAAAAGTGAAATGGCTTCCATTTTGTCATAGGAAACATAATTTAATAGATAAACCATTTTGATTTTCTTCACCAACTTGTAGTACATTTCGCTTCGAAAGCCAAAAGTTGGAAAGGTTTTTATTTTCCCTTTTCCAAAGGTTTTGTGAATATGTTTGAAATATGTTAGGTCCTTTGCATTGTAATGCCAATGTTTGGGTAGAATTCCTTCTGTTGCAAAATTACCGCCGCTGATAATGTATTTGGCACCATAATTATGTGCAACTTTGTGTAAACAAGATAAAATGGCAATATCTGTTGGGGTATCCGCTTCAGGAACAGATGCTTTTAAAAAAGCCAATTGAATTTCTTTGAATTCCTCCCAATCCAACACATAACTTTCGTAATCAATTCCTAGAATTTGAGCAATGTTCCGAATATTTTGTACAGCCTCTTCTGAATTCCAACCATTGTCCATATGAACGCCCAAAACGCGTAAACCATTTTTTTTTGCAAGATAGGCAACGTATGAACTGTCAATACCTCCACTTAACCCAACAACACAATCGTATTGACGACCTTTACTTCCCGATTTTATTTGGTTTATTAAGGCTTTAAACTGGATATCCGTTTCTTCTCCTTTGTAGCTGTGAGCCGCACGAACATTCAAATATTCTGAACAATGGTTACAAATTCCTGCATCATTGAATCTTATGATGGGATCCGTAGTATCCATTAAACATCGTTGGCATATTTGGTACCTAGTCTGCACTTTGTGCAAATGTAAGGTAAGGGGTGAGATTAAAAAAATAACCTGCCATTAAATTTAGATCAAATTCAGTGAGCAAAGCGAATTAATTACAAAAGTGTAGTGCTCTTAACCTTGATTTCTTGACTTGGATAATTAATCAAAACACCTCTATGTTTTCCTTGATAAACAAAAAGTGAACCTGCTGCGTATCCATTAAACGGATGTTGTTGGTGAAGAGATTTAATGTCTTCCATAGTGCCTGCACCTCCTAAAACGGTAACAGGAATATTTATTTTCTTTGCGACAGCTGCTGATATTTCATGATTATAACCTGTCATTTTACCATCCTGAACTATGGATTGAATAATCAACTCTCCAGCGCCAAAATCTTGCATTTTTTTTGCAAAGCTTTCAAGTTCTATCGAATGTGCTTTGCTTCCAGAATGACTGTAAAGTTTTGTTCCGCCGAAGAATGATTTTCCAACATCCATGCAAACGGCAATTGTAGAAGAACCAAATTCTTGACTTGCTTCTTGAATGAATTCAGGCCTGTGAAGAGCCTCTGAACAAATCACTACTTTTTCTGCTCCTGCATGGATAAGTTTCTCGATTTGTGAAAGCGAGTTTATCCCACCACCAACTCCAAACGGCATATTTGCTTCTTCACCTATGTCTTTAACAAGCTGAACATCCACACATCGGTTATTTTTTGTTGCTTCAATATCCAAAAAAATGATTTCGTCGGCCTCTAGTTCGTTATAGATACGTACCGCATTCATAGGGTCACCAATGTATTTATGGTTTTTAAATTGAATAGACTTTACCAATCCATTATTCTTCAAAAGCAGCACAGGTATAATTCTCGGTCGGTACATTTCGTGAATAAAGTTAAGGGTTTACGCTGAACTTTTGAAATAATTACTATTCAAGTGCGCGAAACTTCGTTGCTCTGAGACATCAGAATAGTTTATATTTTTGTGCTATGGTTGGTATTGTGAATTATGGTATGGGGAATCTACATTCCATTCAACGAAAATTGCAGTTGTTACATTCCGATTTTAAAATCATCGATACTCCGGAGGAAATTGCCACATGTGATCGTTTGATTTTACCCGGGGTCGGACATTTTGGAATGGCCATGCAGCGATTAGAGGAAAGAAACCTTATCCCCGCCTTGCATGCCTTCGTTCATGATCAGGAAAAACCTATTCTCGGAATTTGCCTTGGTATGCAGTTGATGACAACTTTTAGTGAAGAGGGGATGACGCCTGGACTCGGTTGGATTCCTACCAAAATTGTAAGATTTAAAGTCAATAATCCAGAACTTTTTAAGGTGCCACATATTGGTTGGAATAAAGTTGAGGCTAATAATAGTCGTTTATTGGAAAGTAACAACGATGAGTTTTACTTTGTCCATAGCTTTCATTCCGAACCGATCACTGAAAATGAAATTGTAGTGCACTATACGAAATACGAAGAAAACTTTGTTTCTGGTTTTGAAAAAAAGAACATTTTCGGTGTACAGTATCATCCTGAAAAAAGCCATCAACAAGGGATGAACCTAATCAAACGATTTTTGTCCGTTTGATAATGATACGCTTTTAAATACTCTTCTCTTTTTTATCGGAAATAGTGCTTGCAATTAAGATCCTTGTCGTGACATGTCACCCTCCTCTGTCCTCCCTCTCAGGGAGGAAGAAAAATATATCTCTCCCCTCGAGGGTCTGACGACTCAGATGAGTGTCAAACTCCGTCTGAGGAGAATAAGAGGGGTGACTCTGATGAGTATTAAACTCCGTCAGAGTGGGGTGATAACCATAAATGGATTATAAATACTAGGTCACCCTCCTCGGTCCTCCCTCAAGGGAGGAAGAAAATCACCTAATTCTTTAAAACCTTCACTGTTTTGGAA
>VGML01000126.1 GCA_016866415.1 Bacteroidota bacterium
AGATTGAGAAGAAAATCACTTCTAAAACGAAAGCGATTGTTATTTGTAATCCTGGAAATCCAACAGGTTACCTTTATTCAAAGGAGGAATTGGAGCAATTGAGAGATATCGTTAAAAAACACGATTTGTATTTATTTGCTGATGAGGTTTATCGCGAGTTTTGTTATGATGGTGCCGTACCTTTTTCTGTGATGAATTTGGAGGGAATTGAAAATAATGTAATTATGATTGATTCTGTTTCCAAGCGTTATTCAATGTGTGGTGCAAGAATTGGTGCGATGATCTCAAAAAATAAAGAGGTCATGGCTTCAGCATTGAAGTTTGGACAAGCTCGTCTTTCTCCTCCAACAATTGATCAAGTTGCTGCTGAAGCTGCTTTAGATGCTCCACAATCTTATTTTGATAATGTTGTTTTTGAATATGTTGAGCGCAGAAATATCATGGTTGATGGATTAAACTCTATTCCTGGTGTGTTCTGTCCAAAACCAAGTGGAGCATTTTATTGTGTAGCTAAATTTCCTGTTGATGATGCTGAGAAATTCTGTCAATGGTTATTGGAAGAATATTCATTTGAAGGTCAAACAGTAATGATGGCGCCAGCGAATGGTTTTTATTCTACAAAAGGAGCAGGACAGCAAGAAGCTCGAATTGCTTATGTTTTAAACAAGGATTCGCTTACAAATGCGGTTATTGTCTTGCGAGAAGCGTTGAAAGTTTTTCCTGGAAGAACGATTTAAAGTGACTGTTTCCGAATATTTAGCCAATTTACCTGAGGATAGGAGGGAAGCCTTTAATCAACTTCGAGAAGCTATTTTAACGAATCTTCCCGAAGGTGCTGAAGAATGTATTAATTATGGAATGATTGGTTACGTTGTTCCGCATTCTATCTATCCAAATGGCTATCATTGCGATCCAAAACTACCTCTTCCGTTTATGAACATCGCTTCCCAAAAAAACTTCATTGCTTTTTATCACATGGGTATTTATGGCAATGTTGATTTGATGAATTGGTTTGTTGGCGAGTTCCCGAAATATTCAAAATCAAAACTCGATATGGGTAAATCCTGTGTTCGATTCAAGAAATTGAATGAAATCCCATTTGAATTAATCGGTGAGTTGGTTAAAAGAATGTCTGTCGCAGATTGGGTTAATCAATACGAGTCATTGTATCGCTAGAAAAACTAAATTCTCGCTTTTAGTTCAATATTTGAAATTCCGTTCTTCGGTTTTTGGCTCTGTTGCTTTCAGTTGTATTCGGAAATCTAGGTTTCGTTTCTCCAAATCCCATAGCTTCAATTTGTTCGGAGCTTACTCCTTTTTCTACTAAATATAATTTGACGGCATCCGCGCGTTTTTGAGATAGGATTCTATTTTGTTCATCATCTCCAATATCATCCGTATGTCCATTGACAGAAATTCTAAATGTTGGATTCTTTTTTAAATAAGAAGAAAATCCGTTCAGTAGGAGTGTGGATCGTATGTTCAATTCCCAAGAATCAGTTGCAAAATAGATTTCATCTAATTGATAGGCTTGACCTGGTTTGATGCTATCCGTTTTGATGTTTCCAACTTGAATGCTTGAACTTTTTCTATTTTCAAGAATTTCTTTTTCAACGATTTTGGCGTTGTATGCCAGCCCTTCTTTACTTACACTAATTGTAACATCCTGTGGATTTGAAACCTTAACAACAGCTGCATACTTTCCGTCATCTCCATTAACATCAAAAGTTTGGGTTTCACCTGTCCCGTTATAAGTCACTTCGATTTTTGCATCTGAAATAGGCTTTCCAGAGTCATCAGTAAGTGTTCCTTTTAAAATTACTACTTCTTTTGGACGTGCTTTTTCGTAAAGATCAAAAGCATAGATGTTCCAATCTCCATCTTTGTCGCTTGAGTAATAAGCAACTTTTCCGTTTGTCGAAACGAACAGCCCAAGTTCATCTTGTTCAGAATTAATCGGATAACCTATATTTTGAGGTTTTGTCCAACTATTATTTTCTTTTCGAATATAAAAAATATCAAGTCCACCCATTCCTTTTCGA
Organism: Bacteroidota bacterium; assembly: GCA_016866415.1. GTDB lineage: Bacteria > Bacteroidota > Bacteroidia > Flavobacteriales_D > Crocinitomicaceae > UBA952. Next base: position 2,043 of record VGML01000126.1, read on the forward strand.
GAATTGTTGCTGCTTGAAACGAAATAAAGTGTTTCTCCATCTTGGTGAAAAAATGGACTTTTATCCTTCCCTGCCGTATTAATAATGTCAAATGGTTTTGCCAAACTCCAGGATCCATCGGCCTGTCTTTCAGATAAATAAATGTCATTATCTCGTGATCCTTTTCGAAAAGATGTAAAAAACAACATTTTACCATCTGCAGAAAGTGAGGGTTGTGCTTCCCAACCGTCTATGGTATTAATATTCGGTCCCATATTAAGAAGTGGGGACCATTCAAAGTCGTTTCCTCCTTTTCCGCTGCGTTTGAATTTAGTTGAGTATAAATCACAATTTAAATAATCTTGATTGTGAACCTTTTCTTTTTTACATGCGCAAATAATCATTTCTTTGTTGTCAACAGAAAGGGTCGCAGTTCCATAATTATAAAATGTTTTATCATTGAAAGGCTCAGGCAGTCGATCTCCGTATGTAAAAGTGTTTTGCCCTTCATTCAAACGAGCTAAAGTGAATTCCTCTTCAATTAAATTAGCGATATTACCCAACGATGTGTTGTCAACTTTACGCGTGAAAAAAATTAGGTCATTATCCGGGGAAATCATTGGGAAATATTCATCTTGATTTGAGCTAACATTCATTACCTTGGCAGGGGAGAAGGGAACAGGATTTTCGATAAGGTTGTTTTCAAATTCAATGTTCTCAACTATAGCATTAAGTTCTCTTTTCTTTTGAATAAAGTCTTGTGGTAATATAGCGTAATTATCCTCAGGGAACTCAATAAATTTCTTCAAAAACGGCAGCGCATTTTTAGCGTCACCATTTGAGAGCAATTCGATTCCAATAGTGTAATAACAATCTGCATGAAAATTTGGACATTTCTTAATTGTAGCTTGGTAGAAATAGAGTGCTTTTTTCTGTAATGCTTCTCCTTGATTTCTTGTTTTTACATCTTTTTCTAAACGAGTACCTTCCTCTATACAAAGCTTCGCGTAAAGATAATATGTCTCAGCATTGTCTGGATATTTTTGAATTACTTGACCAAATTTTTCTGTTTTATCGTCAAATTTTTCCTCTGCCATTGCGGAAGCCAAAAGTTTTATTAGCTTTTTATCACCTGTTACACAAGGATCGTTTTCCTGAGAATAGATACAATAGGTTGAATTAAAAATAAGAAAAATTAAAAATGCTCTAAACGTCGTGAACATACAAATAAATTAGCCAATTGATTATAGCTAAAATCATGCAAAAGGTTACACGAATAATTGTTAAAATAAATATTTTAAAGCCTCGCAGACTTGATCAATGTTATTTTCGCTAACATCCAAGTGAGTAACCATTCGTATCATACCCGGGCCAAAAGGCATTGTCAAAATATTTTTTGCTTTCAATTTTTCAATAACCTCGTCGCGTTTATTTGAATCTTTTAGGATGGTCACAACGATATTTGTTTCAACTGGAATAACCGATTCGACCCAATCACATGAAGAAAGGGTTTTCTCTAAATTCTTGGCGTTGTTATGATCCTCTTTTAAACGAGAAATGTTGTTTTTCAGGGCATATAGGCCTCCACCAGCAATAATTCCAGCTTGACGCATACCACCACCAAATGCTTTTCTCACACGGTGTGCTTTTTTGATAAAATCTTTATCTCCAAGAAGAATAGAACCAATTGGCGCACCCAATCCTTTTGACAGGCAAATCGAAATGGAATCAAACTGACTACCATAGGTTTTATAATCGATGCCGTTTTCAATTAAAGCATTAAAAATTCGCGCACCATCCAAATGAACTGGAATGTTCAATTGATTACAAAGTTCCCGAAGTTTTTTAATTTCTTCAAAATTGTATATCGCACCACCTCCTCGATTTGCTGTATCCTCAATGGAAACGAGTTGTGTTAATGGGAAATGAACATCATTTTCTGGATTAATCCAATTTTTAACATCTTCTGATGAAATTCTACCTCGATTTCCATCTAATAAACGCACCGATGCTCCTGAATTTTTTGCAATTCCGCCGCCTTCGTATTTATAAACGTGACTCTCCTTATGACAAATTACTTCGCCTCCAGGTTGAACATGAACATTAATAGCAATTTGATTTGTTTGCGTACCTGAGGAGCAGTATAAAGCTGCTTCCTTGCCAAATAAATTTGCGGCATATTTTTCAAGTTCATTAACAGTTGGATCTTCCCCGAATACGTCGTCTCCAACGGAAGCATTCATCATCACTTCCAACATTTCTGCACTTGGCTTTGTAACCGTATCACTTCGCAGATCAATCATACATTCAATTTTTGGGAACAATATTAAAATAAAAATCCTGACACTCGGTTGATTGCCAGGATTTCTATTTATGACGATTTAGTTTATTCGCTTACAACTTCAAATTTAAAGGATTGCTTAACTCCTTTATATAGGTTAGCTTCTGCTTCAAACGTTCCAAGATCTTTTATTGGCTCATCTTTAATTTTCAATGATTTACGATCAATATCGTAACCAGCTTTGCGAAGAGCATCAGCCAATTGAACAGTATTTACTGAACCGAAAATTTTACCATTTTCACCAGCCTTCGTTGAAATAGAAACAGTCAAATCGGCTATTTTAGCAGCCAATTCTTGAGCCTCTGCTAGCATTTTAGCCTCTTTATGAGACTTTTGACGCATTATTTCTTCGTGTGCTTTTTTAGCACTGGCAGTTGCCAAAACGGCATAACCTTGAGGTATCAAAAAATTGCGACCATATCCAGGTTTTACGTTAACGATTTCGTTTGCGTAACCCAACTTGTCTACATTTTTTTTTAAAATTACTTCCATTATTTCTAATTTTTTAAGTTCAACAATTGGATTATTTCAACATATCACTAACGTATGGTAAAATTGCAAGGTGGCGAGCACGTTTGATCGCTTTATTTACTCGTTTTTGGTATTTCGCGGATGTACCAGTAATACGACGCGGAAGAATTTTTCCTTGCTCATTTACTAATTTCAACAAGAAATTAGGATCTTTATAGTCAATGAACTTAATACCACTTTTCTTAAAGCGACAATATTTATCCTTTTTAATATCAATATTAATCGGGGTAAGGTAACGAATATCGTTTGACATTTCTTAAATTTTTCTAGGTTAATAATTTAATTACGCAGTTGCTTCTGTTTTTGCTCTTCTTTTTTCAGAATAAGCCACATGATCAACATCCATTTTTACAGTTAGAAAGCGTAAAACGCGTTCATCGCGCTTCATCATCAGTTCATAATCTGCAACGACTTTACCATCCGCTTCAAACTCTACTAAAAAGTAGAAACCGGTTGATTTTTTTTGGATTGGGTAGGCCAATTTGCGCAAACCCCAGTTTTCAGAATGCTTGATTTTAGCACCAAAGGCCTTCATCTCGCTTTCGAATTTCTGCACTGCTTCCTTTGCCTGATCATCAGACAAAACGGGAGTTAAAATGAAAACAGTTTCGTAAGAATTCATAATGTTAATAATTTAATTAATAAAATAAGGGTGCAAAAGTACTGATTTTATTTTAATTCCCAAATAGAAAAAGGGAATTTAATAATTCAAATCATCCAAAAGATACTAAGAAAGAAATAGTTTTATTAAATTTGCAATCCAAAACGGCTCCGTGGCGCAACTGTATAGCGCATCAGATTTCGGCTCTGAGGGTTGGGGGTTAGAATCCCTCCGGGGTCACAAAAACCGAGTGAGAGTGAAAAGCGAGAGCGGTTCACTCCGCTTTGTTTTTCTTTTAAGTATTTGATTACTCTTTTTTACTCAGGTCTTTCAAAAAGGTTGAATCCAGTTCTCTCTTTTGAAAAAGCCCAAAATTAAATGAGTAATTTACCCCACAGACCCCGAGAAATGGGCAGGTTTTGTGATGGTGAGGTAATCACCTTTTATTCAATTTTTTGTATGCTTTTTCTTTTTGGCGAATCATCTTTAAGAATTTTTTATTGGAATGAAGCGCCTTGAGATCTTCGTCTTTTCTCATCCATTCGAAATCTATCCAGCCGCCTTCTAGGGAGGATTCTATTGCCTCTAGAGCCTTTGCAATGTTGTCAGTGACGGCATAACAACATGCTAAATTATAATACAAGCTGCTATACTCTTCTATCAAATCAATTTCTTTGTCAGATTCTTGTAAGGAACGCCCTTTAATTTTTCTAAACATCGAGTCACCCATAAAACGCTGA
>VGML01000127.1 GCA_016866415.1 Bacteroidota bacterium
TGAGTTTCCTAAGTTGTATTGATTTTTGAATTAAAACTAAAAATTCAGCACACTTTTACTAAAATTCAGAAAAGAAGCATTTATTCTTAAAACTTTTTCATTACTACCGAAGCAATGTGCCCACCAAATCCAAAGGTATTGCTCATCGCATAATGAATATTCTTTTGAACCGCTTTACCTAAAGGAAAATCAAACGAATCTGCAAAATCAGGCTCGATATTTTCGGTATTGATTGTCGGAGGAATCCACCCCGTTTCCAAAGCCTTAACACAAGCAATCGCTTCAATAGCACCTGCGGCACCGAGCAAATGTCCAGTCATCGATTTTGTTGCTGAAATGGTTAACGATTTCCGATCTCCAAAAACCGTTTTCGCAGCAATTAATTCAGAGGTATCACCTAACGGAGTTGAAGTAGCGTGCATATTCACGTAATTAATTTCATTGGCTGAAATTCCAGCTTCACGAAGCGCCTCATTCATTCCTAAAACGGCTCCAGCTCCTTCCGGATGCGTTCCAGTCAAATGATAAGCATCGGCAGCCATTCCGCCTCCAACGACTTCTCCATAAATTTTAGCACCACGTTTTACCGCATGTTCATATTCCTCCAAAATCAAGGCTCCTGCTCCCTCGCCCATTACAAATCCATCCCGCGAAACATCAAATGGTCTTGATGCAGTTTCAGGTGAATCATTTCGAGTAGAAAGTGCCTTGGCAGAAGCAAAGCCACCCATTGCTGCTTCGTTGATTGCTGCTTCTGAACCACCTGTGATTATCATATCGGCCTTATTCCACTTAATGTAATTAAACGCCTCAATGATTGCCGTATTTGATGTTGCACAGGCGGAAACAGGACAAAAATTAACACCTCTCAAACCATATTTAATGGAAATAATTCCAGAAGCTATATCTACTAAAATTCGCGGGATAAAGTAAGGTGAAAATCGCGGCGTTCCATCTCCTTCAAGGTATTCACGCATTTGATCTTGAAAGGTTTGGATTCCGCCATTGCCAGAACCCCAAATAACACCGATTCGATCTTTATTTAATTTTTCAAAATCGATTTTAGCATGTTGAACTGCTTCTTCTACCGCAACCAAGGCATATTGGGAAAAAAGGTCGTATTTTCTGACTTCTTTTGAATCGAAATGATCTAAAGAGTTAAATCCTTTCAATTCACACGCAAATTTGGCTTTGAATTTCTCCGTATCAAATTTTGTGATTAATGTTGCTCCACTTTTGCCTGCTTTCAGCGCTTCCCAATAGTCGTTTAAATTATTTCCTATTGGTGTCAACGCACCCATTCCAGTTACTACAACTCTTCGACTCATTACTTATCCAATTTAACAGATTCATATTCTTTGCCTCTCAATATTTGAATGGCACGAAGTAAAATTTCGTTTGAATCATTATAGACTTGAAATAGCTCTTTTGTTCCCCACAGATCTTGCGCAATGTTCGCTTTCAATCGCAACTTAATCAGATTCTTACTGGTTTCGTATTCTTTTTCATTGAATTCCAATTTTGAATCTTCCTTCTTGACATAGTCAAAAAACTGTTTCATAAAGGCTTCATCCATTTGAAAATTCTTATTGAATTCATCAAACGAAGGATATTGCTTTTTCAAATTCGCCCGATTTTCATTTACATATTGAAATGGATAAGTATTCAAATGTCCTCCTTGAACTAAATCAGAAAAATAATCGGATGTTTCGCTCGTATCTAAGGACACAAAAAAATCAGGCATGATTCCACCTCCGCCGTAAACCAGTCTTTTCGTTTTCAACGTTTTAAATTTCAAAGAATCAGGCATTTTAATAGAATCAGCATGAACAAATTCACCATTCAAAAATCGCTGGGTTAAATCCTTCTTATACTTCTCAGGGTCATCATACGGTTTTTGAATAAAACGTCCAGTCGGTGTAAAATAACGAGCAATTGTCAAACGTATTTCAGAACCATCGCTCAAGGACATCGGACGCTGCACCAAGCCTTTTCCGAATGTTCTTCGACCAACAATTAATCCACGATCCCAATCTTGAATGGAACCAGATAATATCTCGCTCGCACTTGCGGAATATTCATCCGTTAATACAACCAATTTACCATCTTCGAAAAGACCTTTTTTTCCTGCTTTCAAATTACTTCTTGGTTGTGCTCGACCTTCCGAATAAACGATCAACTTATCGCCTGACAAAAATTCATCTGCCAACTTGTGAGCAGCATCCAATAGTCCTCCACCATTTCCTTGCAAGTCGAAGATGAGTGATTTCATGCCTTTCGCTTTGAGTTCTGTCAAAGCAGCTTGAACTTCCTCGACTGTAGTTCTGGAAAAACTATTTAATTTAATATATCCAATTTCCTTATCTATCATGTAATGGGCATCAACAGAATAAACTGGGATTTTATCGCGCGTGATGGTGAATTCAAGATTTTTCGTTGCGTTTTTTCGTTTAACTTCAATCTTAACTTTCGTGCCCAAATCACCCATTAAAGTAGTTCTAACATCATTGTTTTTAATTCCGATTCCAGCAATCGATTTGCCATCAACAGAAACGATTTTGTCTCCTGCTTGAACACCCAATTTTTCTGAGGGTCCTCCTGGAATTGTGGCTACGACATTTACTGTATCCTTAACAATTTGAAATCGAACACCTATTCCAACAAAACTGCCATTGATAGACATTTGTGCTTCGTTTAATTCCTCAGCTGGAATGTAAGTTGAATGCGGATCTAATTTTTCCAACATGGCAATAATTGCAGTTTCGGTTAGTGATTTTCCGTCAACAGGATCAACATAATAACGTTGAATGTCATCCATTACTTCATCAAACTTTTGTGACGTCGATTTTTCAGATGGTTCAAATGAATTACCATAATAATTTCCATTCTGAGCGAAAGAAACTATAGAAATGGAAATAAAGAAAATTGTAGATATTGGTAATTTTAAGTAATTTATCATGATTTAATTTTGATTGAAAACGTATTCAAACAAAAATAGTAACACATTTCATTCTGAAGTAAGAAAGATTGAATTTGTTTTGATATTTTAGCATTTGAAAAATGAAAAAAGAAAGAAAAAAGTCGAAAGTTCAAAAGACAGGAATTCGGCGCTACATACAATTAGTTTTAAAATCGATTCTATGGTTTTTTGGTGGCTTGATTGGCTTTTTTATTTTGTACGGAATTGTTTCATTTTTCACTTCTAGGATTACAGTTGAGGGAAAATATGACAAAGGTGAAAAAGTTCAAATTTATTTAATGCAATCAGGTGTTCATACCGATTTTCTTGTCCCTGTAAAAAATGAAGAAATCGATTGGACTGAGGTTTTTCCTAGAAAAAATACAAAATTGAACGACACCAATACCCGTTATCTGGCGATTGGTTGGGGTGACAAGAATTTTTACATGAATACACCTGAATGGAGTGATTTAACCTTTAAAACGGCTATATCCTGTATTGCCGGTCTCGGAACTGCAGCAATTCATTCAACTTATTACTGTGATGTTCCAAAAGACAAACCAACTGTTCAACTATCTCTATCAAAAAAACAGTATAAGAAATTAATTCGTTACGTAAAAAACACACTCGTGTTGACGAAAACTCAGAATTCTATTTATATCAAACCAAGTAACAAAAAAGTTGTTTCCGATAACGATGCTTATTATGAAGCGCACATGCGATATAGTCTATTTCACACGTGCAACACTTGGATAAATAACGGTTTAAAGTCGTGCGAAAAGAAAGCTTGCTTGTGGACACCTACTTCGGGTGGAATTTTTTATCAATATGCGAAGTAAATTTCTGACTTTATTCATAGTTAATGTTTTACTTTCATCAATGTTAATGGGTCAAAGTTCAACAGAAATGGAAAATGAGGTGCGAATCATGATTTTTATCAACGGAAATCGTGGCCCAAAATTCAATCATGTAAAGACAGACAATCAGTTACACTTAAAAGACCCAACCGGATATTGGTACAAATATGACGACACGATTTTAAGTCGATTTCAACCCATAACACCTATTTATTTTGACGGGCATTTTCCTGTCAGTTCATCCATGCATCGAACAAACGCGCGATTTTTAAAAGCCTATTTTTTCTCTCGTTTTTGTTGGTTTTCTAGAAAGAGTAGATGGGTTATGAACACCAAATTCAATCCAGAAGGATTTAAGGAACGAGAAGAAAGCGGAAAAATCGCTGGTAACCATTTCCTAAATTACCTTGATTCAACAGACTTAAAAGGCAAATCAATTAAAGTGGATTTTGTTACGCATAGCATGGGATACGCTTACAGTTTGGGAATGATTGATGTCATAAAACCGCATGTTAAATTTGGAAAAATGCTTTCAATTGCACCCGAAAGTGCTGGTTTCAAAGGCTATGATTGGAGTGAATTTGAAGAAGTATGGCAATACGGAAGCAATTATGGCGAACCAAATGCAGATGTTATCTGTTATCAAGATGGTATAGCCCTTCAAATGCCCATCAAAGGAATTGAAAATATCAATAAAGGTGGAAGAATTTTTACCCCAAAAGATTGGCCAAAATCACAAAAAGGATTCATGCGAAGTCATCATTTGAACTGGTTTCAATGGTTTTATTTAATCAAGCCTGGCGACAAAGGTTATTTCAGCCGATAATTTCTAATTTTGAATCATGTTTAGAGAAAATATTAGTCTAAAGCCTTTTAACACCTTTGGAATCGATGTCAACGCAAATCGCTTCGCCACTTTTTCTTCGGTTGACGAATTAACATCTTTGCTTAGAAGAAAAGAAGAGAATGAACCTCTTTTAATTCTCGGTGGTGGAAGTAACGTTTTGTTAACGAAATCTTTTGACGGATTGGTTTTAAAAAATGAAATCAAAGGTTTTGAACTAATTTCTGAAAATGAAAATGAAGTTATTATCGAATCTGGAGCTGGAGAGGTTTGGCATCAATTCGTTTTGAATTGCCTAGAAAACGGTTATGCTGGACTGGAAAATCTGAGTTTAATACCCGGAAGCGTTGGCGCAAGTCCGATGCAAAATATCGGTGCCTACGGAGTTGAAATAAAGGATGTTTTTGAATATTTAGATGCATTTGAAATTTCAACAAGAGAAATGAAACGATTTAAAAAGGACGATTGTCAATTTGGTTATCGAGAAAGCGTTTTCAAGAATATCTATAAAGATCAATTTGTGATTTGTCGCGTGGCATTTCGCTTGTCTAAAAACGCAAAAATCAATACTTCCTACGGAGCGATTGAATCAGAACTACAAAAAATGGGGATTTCATCACCAACTATTCATGATGTTAGTAATGCTGTCATTGCTATTCGTCAATCAAAATTACCAGATCCAGCAGTACTTGGAAACGCCGGAAGTTTTTTTAAGAATCCAGTTATTGATGAAAGTTTGGTCGAAAAAATTAAACTTACTTATCCAGAAGTCCCTAATTATCCTGCTGAATCTGGAAAAAGAAAATTAGCTGCCGGTTGGCTTATTGAAACTGCCGGTTGGAAAGGAAAAATTGTTGAGACATGCGGCGTACATAAACTGCAAGCACTTGTTTTAGTCAATTACGGTGGAAGCACGGGTAAACAAGTTTATAATTTATCATCACAGATAATTCAAGATGTGGAAGCGAAATTTGGTGTGAAACTCGAACGAGAGGTGAATATTCTCTAATCAAAATCCCTTATTATTTTTAATTTTGCAGTTCTTAAATTCGTATGAAAATATCTTTTAATTGGCTCAAAAAATATATCAATACCGAAATTTCGGTTGATGAAGCAGGACAAATTTTGACTGACACGGGTCTGGAAGTGGAGTCCATTGAAAAAATTGAAGCCGTTAAAGGTGGTTTGGAAGGTGTTGTAATTGGTAAAGTTCTGACTTGTGAAAAACATCCTGATGCTGACAAATTAAAAGTTACAACAGTCGATATTGGAACAGATACATTACAAATTGTTTGTGGAGCACCAAATGTAGCTACAGGTCAAACCGTTGTCGTTGCTACCGTTGGATGCACACTCTATCCAAAGCCTGACGAACCTTTCAAAATCAAAGCGGCTAAAATTAGAGGCGTTGATTCATTTGGTATGCTTTGCGCTGAAGATGAATTGGGAATCGGTGAATCGCACGCCGGAATCATGGTTTTACCTGATAATTTAGCAATTGGATCGAATGCTGCCACCTATTTCGATTTA
>VGML01000128.1 GCA_016866415.1 Bacteroidota bacterium
GCGTATACGTTGCTCAATTGGTTGGAGCTGACACAACAAACACAATCAAATTCATCGTACAATAAGAATCTTCATAGTTAGTTTAGTTTAAACGAAAACGCCTCACAATTGTGGGGCGTTTTTATTTGAGAGTAATTCCTCTAAAACCAGCGGAAAATACTTCATTTCTAGTATATGGATTTTATCCGCAACAGATTCAGGGCTGTCTTTTTCTGTGAGTTCTGTTTCAAACTGAGCGATAATTTCACCTTCATCAAATTCTTTGTTTACGAAATGAATAGTTATGCCAGATTTTTTTTCACCTGCTGAAATAACAGCTTCATGAACAAATTTCCCATACATTCCTTTTCCTCCAAATTTCGGAAGTAGGGATGGATGAATATTTACGATTCGATTTGGGAATTTGTTAATTAAGTCTGACGGAATTTTTTTTAGAAAACCTGCTAGAACGATAAAATCTATTTTCAGATTCTCACAATATTTAATTGCTAATTCATGCCATTGTCCATTGTTATTATCAGAAACTTTGAACTCAATATTTCTTTCACGAGATTCATTTTCTATGATTTCATTTGTTCTTGTTGAAAAAATGAGCGCTATTCGAATATTTTCGTGATATTGAAAATGACGCATCATATTCAAAGCATTTGAACCTGTTCCCGAGATGAGTATTGCTATTCGCGTATTTTTTTTCACATCGCAAAATTAGAGAATAGGAATTGGATGTTAATAAAAACTCAAGATTTATTTTGTCAATTGAATCTTTGTTTTTTTCTTTGCAAACTGAAACCTTTAAATTAGATAAAATGTCAGAAATCAAAGCTAAAGTTATCGCGATCATCGTTGATAAACTGAATGTTGAAGAAAGTGAAGTAACTAACGAAGCGAGCTTCACAAATGACTTAGGTGCCGATTCTTTGGACACTGTTGAGTTAATTATGGAATTTGAAAAGCAATTCAATATTTCGATTCCAGACGATAAAGCGGAAGGTATCCAAACTGTTGGTGACGCAATCGCTTATATCGAAAGCAACGCGAAGTAATCGTTGATTCTTTCTCGAAAACTATGCAATTAAAAAGGGTAGTTGTAACCGGTATGGGGGCTTTGACCCCCATAGGGAATTCATTAAATGATTATTGGGATGCGCTTATCGCTGGTAAAAGTGGTGCTGCTCCTATTACACTTTTTGATGCTTCGCTCTTTAAAACACAATTTGCTTGTGAGGTTAAAAATTTTAATGTGGAAGATCACATTGACAAAAAAGAAGCTCGCAAGCTAGATCAATTTTCGCAGTACGCCATAGTTTCAGCATCTGAAGCAATGGCTGATTCTGCTTTATTGGAATCAAATCCAAATTTGGATCGCATAGGAGTTATTTGGGGATCAGGTGTTGGTGGATTAAAAACATTTCAAGACGAATCAAAAGCCTTTTTTGAGGGCGATGGCACACCCCGTTTTAATCCATTCTTTATTCCAAAAATGATTGCGGACATAGCAGCTGGACATATTTCCATAAAATATGGTTTGAGAGGACCGAATTATGTTACGGTTTCTGCTTGTGCATCATCGACAAACGCCATTATCGATTCCTTTAACCTTATTCGATTGGGTAAAGCTGACGCCATTGTAACTGGTGGTTCAGAAGCTGCTGTCAACGAAATGGGAATGGGTGGATTTAATGCTTTGAAAGCGTTATCTACTCGCAATGATTCCCCTGAAACTGCTTCACGTCCTTTTGATGCTGAACGTGATGGTTTTGTGCTAGGAGAAGGCGCAGGAGCATTGATTCTCGAAGAATATGAGCACGCCGTAAATCGTGGTGCAAAAATTTATGCTGAAGTAATTGGAGGTGGCATGTCTGGTGATGCTTATCACATGACCGCCCCTCATCCGGAAGGTTTGGGTGCAAGAAATACAATGCTTGCAGCGATTGAAGACGCAGAAATAAAGGCCTCAGAAATTGATTATGTAAATGTTCATGGGACATCAACTCCTCTTGGAGATGTCGCTGAGGTAAAAGCAATTCAAGCAGTCTTTGGAGAACATGCCTACAACTTGAACATAAGTTCTACAAAGTCCATGACTGGGCATCTACTTGGAGCTGCCGGAGCAATTGAAGCAATTGCTTGTGTTATGGCAGTTAAAAACGACATCGTTCCTCCTACAATTAATCATTTCAGTGATGACCCTGAACTTGATTCAAAATTAAATTTTACATTCAACCAAGCTCAAAAACGAGTTGTAAATGTGGCATTATCGAATACATTTGGATTCGGAGGGCACAATACGAGTGTGATCGTTAAAAAATTCACTAAATAGTTAGATTCTGAAAATTCCTCTGTTTTCAAATAAAAGAACCGAGGATGAATTAAAACTCATTCGCTTCATCCTCAATAGATTTGGTTATAAGCCAAATAATATTCACTATTTCATCAAGGCAGTAAATCATAAGTCAATTCTTACTGAATCGAAGATCGAATCATCAAACGAGCGATTGGAGTTTTTGGGGGATGCTATTCTTGACGCTGTGGTAGCTGAGCATCTTTTCCTTAAGTTTCCAGATGATAATGAGGGGTTTTTAACCAAATTGAAATCGAAAATTGTCAATCGAAAGACGCTTTCTGAAATTGGAGAAAAAATGGAAATACGGGAAGTGTTGAACTACAATCAATCGAGAGCTATTAATTTGTCTACAGTCGAAGGTAACGCATTTGAGGCAATAATTGGTGCAATTTATCTTGATGGTGGATTTGAGAAAGCAAAGCGTTCACTCAACAATTATGTTTTCCGTAAATACCTAGACTTCAACAAACTTCTTTCCGAGGAAATCGATTTTAAATCCAAACTATTCATTTGGTGTCAAAAGAAAAAACTTTTAATTGAATTTGTGGTGATTTCAGAAATTCATTTAAACGGAATATGGCATTACGAGGTGAAAGTTTTAATAAATAAGAATGAATTTGGTTTCGGAAAAGCGCTTTCTAAAAAGGCAGCAGAGCAAATTGCCGCAAAGGAAACACTTCAATTATTAGGAGAAATTTAAGCCTTTTGTTTCCGAAACAAAAATTTGTTTTAGATTTGTACTATAAATTGTTTTAACATGAACACAACAGATATCATATATGCAATTGGAGATGCTTTTCAGTGGGCATTTTTGTTTTACGATAACGTTGGAAATCTATTCAATGATTTCCTTTTATTACTTGGTTTCTTTGGATTTTACTATTGGATGAATATTCAAAGGAAATTGAATGCAAAGGCAAACGTTCCTGTTGAAATAAAGGATAACGTTGAATGGTATAAAGAAAATGCAGGAAAGCAATTGAAATAAAACCATTTTTCAATATCATTTAAAGCCATCTTTTTCAGGATGGCTTTTTTGTTTCATATCGTTAAATTCAACTTTCAGAATATATTATCTTTGTTACATGAGATCATTATGGTATGGAAATGAATTTAAACTAGGCGTGCTAGGAGCTGGTCAACTAGGTCGAATGTTAATTCAGGAGGCTATTAATTGGAATGTACATGTCTATACAATGGATTCAGATCCCGATTCCCCTTGTAGCAAAATTTCTCATCAATTTACTTGTGGGTCAATAACCAACTACGAAGATGTTCTCGAATTCGGTAAGGATAAAAACCTAATTACAGTCGAAATTGAGAATGTAAACTTGGAAGCCTTGGAAGAATTAGAACGGAATGGTGTTGAAGTATTTCCTCAACCACGAGTTTTGAGAATTATTCGGGATAAAGGAATTCAAAAGCAATTTTATTCGGAAAATAATATTCCAACAGCAGATTTTAGGTTGATTGACAAAAAAGAAATTTTTTCAAATGTTGATTTTTTACCATTTGCACAGAAACTCCGAACGGGAGGTTATGATGGGAAAGGTGTTCAAATTATGCGCTCGGAATCTGATTTTGAAAAATCATTTGATGCTCCTTCTGTATTGGAGAAGTTTGTAGATTTCGAAAAAGAATTGGCTGTAATTGTCGCACGAAATAAAAAAGGTCAAGTTACATCCTATCCAACAGTAGAATGTGAGTTCAACCCAGATGCAAATTTGGTCGAATTTTTATTTTCACCTGCTGAAATATCGCATAAAATTGAGGAAGATGCTCGTAAAATGGCAATCGAAATCATTGAAAAGTTGGATATGGTTGGAATACTTGCCGTTGAATTCTTTTTAACGAAAGAAGGTGATTTGCTGGTTAATGAAATTGCCCCTCGTCCTCATAACAGCGGTCATCATACAATCGAATGCAATGTTACCTCTCAATTTGAACAACATTTACGAAGTATTTTGAATCTACCGCTTGGCGCTACAGATTTAATTCAGCCAGGAGCGATGATTAATATTCTAGGTGAACCGAATTCATCAGGTTCAGTATTTTATGATGGGCTTGAGAAACTTTTGAATGAATCTGGTGTTCATGTCCATATTTACGGAAAAGAGACTGTAAAAGAATTTCGAAAAATGGGACACTTCACGATTACGGGATTGAATCTTTCAGAAGTTAAACAGAAAGCGCTTAGATTGAAAGGTAATTTAAAAGCTAAATCTGTTTCCTAGTTTTTTAACGATTTAATTATCAATAAATTATTTTGTTGCCTACTCATAATTTTTTTAATTTTAGGAAAATAAGTATTCAATTCATTATGAAAACATCATCTATTGCATTAATCGTAAGTTCTATTTACTTATTTTTTGCAGTTAGCATTTCATTTGCTCAATGCCTTCCTGGACAAGGGATAGTAACTATTAACATCTCTCCTGATAATTATCCGAATGAATCCTCGTGGAAACTTTACGCGAATAATATCCAAATTGCCAATGGAACCACCAATGATACGACAGTTTGTGTAGATACAACAGCTTGTATTCGCTTCGAAATGCTTGATTCGTATGGTGACGGGATGTGTTGTAATTATGGTCAAGGTTCTTATTCTGTTCTGTGGAATGGAAGTCAAGTTGCATCTGGTGGCCAGTTTACGACCATTGCATCACATTCTTTTAATTGTCAACTTGGAACGATTTGTAGTCTACCAATAGTGATTAATTCTGGCACATTTATAGCACAGAACCCAAATACGTTTTATTCCTTTACTCCAGACTCATCAGGAATGTATTCCATTTCTACTTGTAATTTGACCACTTGCGATACAAAACTTTGGATCTATGATCAGTGTAATAATTACGTCTACAATACGGATAATACTGGAACCCTATTTTACAATGATGATAACCCAACATGTGGACTACGAGCGGATATTGATGCGTTTTTAGTTGCTGGTACTACTTATATAATTCGAGTTGGATTGTATGGAACAACTACTTGTTCTGGAGGCATTCCTTTTTCAATCACATACGATGGCCCTCTAGTTGGTTGTATGGATCCGACCGCTTGTAACTACAATCCAGATGCTACTTCTGCTGGCGTTTGCTATTATTATCCAAGTCCTAACTGTCCTCAAGGTCCAGATTTAATAATCGTTCAAAGCGCGATTCAAAACACGTTGGAAATACGAGAAGAGTTTGCTACAAATTGTATGGTCGAAGAGGGTTGTATGAACGGATATGGTACTAGAACCGTTCTAGCATTTGATACACACATAAAAAATATTGGGGACATGGATTATTACATTGGAACACCCGCCAATAATCCGGATCAGTTTTCCTTTCAGAATTGTCATGGACATGCGCATTATGAAGGATACGCTGAGTATGTGCTATACACAATGAATGGACAAAATATTCCTATTGGGCATAAAAATGGTTTTTGCGTAATGGATTTGGAGTGTTCAGATGGCGGTACTGCTCAGTATGGTTGTGGAAACATGGGAATTACACGTCAGTGTGGAGATATTTATTCGCGTGTGTTGGATTGTCAATGGATTGATATAACTGATTTGGATACTGCCGAATACATTTTGGCGGTTAAAGTAAATTGGGATCAATCTCCAGATGCATTGGGTCATTACGAATCGAATTACCAAAATAATTGGGCACAAGTTTGTGTTAGAATTTCTGAAACGAATGGTGTAAAAAGTTTTACTGTTCTTCCAAATTGCACTCCTTTCTATGATTGTGCTGGTGTCATGTATGGGAATTCACAATTGGATTGTGAAGGAAATTGCAACGGAAGTG
>VGML01000129.1 GCA_016866415.1 Bacteroidota bacterium
AACGTGACAATATGGCCTCCATGTATGTTCATCAAAAACAATTAAATCATTTCCTAAGTAGAGTTCCTTTACAAATTCACTAATACTTAGGTCGAATCTCATGCGCGAAGACAATCCAAATGCAGTGGCAAATCTCAATACAGTTGCCGCATAATGGACTTTATCCTTTTTATTCAAAAGATATTTTTCAGCTTCAACTTTAGCTTCCGCATACAAGGATAAAGGATTTAATTGAAACAGCTCATCAGCCAATTCATTTTCTTTTATCCAGCCATAATTTGAACAAGTTGAAACAAAAATTAAATTTTTAATCGGTTTGTCATCAAAAAAGTCAATACACGATTGGATTCCGTTTAAGTTAATACTGTTCGATAACTCAGGGTACTTTTTTGTTATTGGATCTCCAACTAGTCCAGCTAGAATAACAACGGAATCAATGTCCAAAATTAGTTTATTCAGCGTACTTAAATTTCTAATGTCTCCATTAACGAATTTGTAGTTGTTTTTTTTTATTAAATGATTGTTTGGAAAATTATGGTCATAAAGGAAATTGTCATAGACCAAAACTTGATAATTATGACTAAGCAAATATTCGGCTATTACATTACCAACATATCCTGCACCACCAATCAATAGAACTTTTCTCATTATATATTCTTTTGATTTTTAGCTGATTCGTAGTACCAATTAATTGTTTCTTTCAAACCTTCTTTTAAATTATGAGTCGGGATGTAGTTTAATTGTTTTTTTGCCTTTTCAATGGACGCCAACGAATGTGGAATATCTCCTTTCCTAAATTCACCATGAATGCAGTTTATGAAACCAACTTCGTGATCATATTTCGATAGGTTTTTTTTGATTTCCTCAAATAATTCATTCAATGTAGAACTTTCTCCAAATGCTACGTTATATACTTGATTTATAGCTTCATGTTTAGATGTAAACATTGCCAACTTATTGATTTGAATAACGTTATCGATGTAGGTGAAATCTCTTGAAAACGTACCATCGCCATTTATTATCGGTGACTCATGATTCATTAAGGTGTCCACAAATTTGGGGATAACTGCTGCATAGGCTCCTGCTGGGTCCTGTCTTCTACCAAAAACATTGAAATACCTTAAGCCAATGCATTCCATTCCGTAGGTTTTAGCAAACACATCAGCGTATAATTCACCTACATACTTTGTAATTGCATAGGGAGAAAGTGGTTTTCCAATAACATCTTCAACTTTAGGTAAACTTTCTGAATCACCATAGGTCGATGAACTTGCGGCATAAACAAATCTCTTAATACCAGCATCTCTTGTAGCCACAATCATATTCAGAAATCCGTTGATGTTAATGTCATTCGTGGTAATTGGATCAGCGATTGATCTTGGAACAGAACCCAAAGCTGCAAGGTGTAAAACGATATCAATATTAGCAACGGCTTTTCTACAATCTTCTATTTTTCTTATATCACCTTCGATCAGATGAAACGAAGGTGATTTTAATAGTTCCTCTATATTACTTCTTCTTCCCGTAATAAAATTATCAAGACAAATTACCTCATGTCCATCTTTTATTAGGTTTTCACAAGTATTAGAACCAATAAAACCCGCTCCCCCGGTGACTAAAATTCTTTTTTTCATTTTGTAGTAGTGTAAAGCTTCGCCTATCGTGAGTCCCACGTCAAGACGCAAAACCACGCGGTTTCGTTGATTGTTTAACTAAATTTTTCGAACATAACTTTTTGGGACATGAACCACAAATCGTTGTTCGAGACTTTCAATTTCGACAATAAGTTTATGTGTACGACTAACTTCCAAAGAGGTTGCAATTAAACCTTGGAAGGGGCCGCGAATAACTTCAACTTTATCGCCTTTTGTTATATTTTCAAGTTCTGATGCTTCATAATCAGTTTGTTGCTTTAACAAAATCCGTAAATTATTTATTTCGTAATCGCGAACAATCGCAGGTTTTTTTAAATAGTATAAAAAGGAATGAAAACCTTGAACATCATACAATTTAGCGAGTTCATTTTCAAAGCAATGAATGAACAAGGTGGAATTAATTAATGGAATTTCAACCTTCTTTTTTCGGTCACTCCATTGACGAATAGTTTGAACTAGCGGAAGGTATGCCTCAATTCCTATAAGTCTAATTCGATCAAGTACTTTTTTTTCAGCCCTCGGATTTGTTTTTACTACATACCAATTCTGACTTTTTTGTTCCGGTTTCATTTGTCAATTCTATTTACCTAATCGTCATTCCTTTTGTGATTAACATTTAATCCTTTCCGAACTGATCGAAACTCAAATTTTTTACCTCCAAACTACAAATGCCAATAAAAGTGAGGAGCGTTAGTATCGAGCCAATCAAACTCCATGTACTTGATGTTTCAAAGGATTTCGGTTCAAACTTCCATGAAATAACATGCGAACCAGCAGGAATCATTGCTCCCCGTAAAACATAATTTGCTCTGAAATTTTCAACCTTTTTTCCGTCGACGTAACAGTTCCAACCTTCGGGGTAATAAATTTCGCTAAAAATGGCAGGAGCCGAAACTGAATTAGTCGATTTGTAAGTTAACTCGCGAAGATCATATTTAGTAAGTTGAATTTTAGCGTTAGAATCTAATTCATTCGAAGAGCTGACATGTTTAAATTCTTGGTGTACTATTGCAGTTGATTTTAAGTTATTTTTACCTAATTCCAACATTTCTTCATTTGCAGATTTAACTCGAACTATTTTTTGAGCGAACCACGCGTTTCCATTGGTATTCGTGTTTTTAACTGCTTTTTTCGTTTTGTCAACGTGAATATATTTAACGTTAAGCATGTTCATCACTTTAGCATTTTGAACTGATAATTCATTAATCTGAATCGAGTCGAAAATACCCTGAGCTTGTTCTTTTGATATATTCATTGTTGATGCATAATCACGAAGTTTAACGTTTTTAACGGCACTAATTTCTTTGTTAATTACATTAATCTCATCTGCTAGGTAGAAATCAATCAATTCCTGATAGCGCTTTAATTTCGCACCGTGATAACCTCCTATACTTTTATGAAAATAACTGGTATTCGTTTCATTGAATGGTCCTGAAAAATTCAATACACGGTAATTGGAATTCAAATTTAAAACACTGAAAGCGGCTAATTGATTTAATAATCCATCGTCAGAAAGTGACTGAAATTGAGATGAATTCATCATTTTGGATTTGAAATCTTGAACCCTTGACGTGAAGTTTGAAACATTTTTTTGTTCCTCTTGCAATATTGAAAGGTCGGCTTGTTGAGGTAGAGTAGGAAGAATTGAAGCGTTTTCTTCTTCATAACTTGTGTAAACTCCCTCTGTTTCTTCATTATTCAGATAGCGCTTGGAAACCCCAATATTATCTGCAGCAATGCAAATAAACGCAAAAGCAATAATGAAGTATTTTGAAATCTTTGTGTAAACTGAAATCAAAATAAGTCCAATTCCTAATAACGCTAAAAATAAGGTTCTACCAAGCTCAGCCTTGTAAATGTCTGTTCTAACCTTGATTAATTCTGTTTTTAGACCGTTTATGAAAGAAAGGTTTTGTACATCCGTAACTCCTTTGGTTTCTTGGTTGAATTGTTGAATTTCATCTGCCCGCAAAAATGATCCGGAAATAGAAGGAAATGCGAATAATATTAATCCTATACAAGTTATAGCTCCACCTGCAATCAAGTACGATTTTTTATCGCCCCAAACATGTTCTTTTTTGAATAATCGATCTAAAAATAGAATTCCCAACGCCGGAATCATTACTTGCAAAAGAACTAAAATCATTTTGGAATCACGGAACTTGTTGTAAAGAGGGAATTTGTGTATAAAAAAGTCGTTTATTCCGCCGGGGTCTTTTGCTGCCAAAAACATACAAAGAAGTGATACTGCCAAAAATGGCCAACGAAGAGAGTCCTTGAGGAAAACAAGACCAAACAAAAAGAATACGAACATTACCACACCAAAATAAATAGCACCTCCGCTCATTCGTTGCCCTCCCCAATAGCGATTCATTTGTCCGATTAGTTGTGAATAATTTGGATCGACATTCAACATAATATCTTCATCGTTTCCTAAATAATCATCTTTCGCACCTTTCGCATTTGGAGCAATAAGGGACAAAATTTCACCTTTACCATAATTGTATTCTAAAATGTAATCAACATCCAAACCTTCTTTTTTAGACTGTTTCTTGGTTTGACCTTTCGGTTCAATGGTCAAGTCTGTGGCTCCTCGTGTCGTGTATTTACTATATTCCAAGGTGGTTTGAAGATTACTGAAGGACGGAAGAAGACTTAAAACGCCTCCAATTGCCAAACCTCCAATCGCTTTTCCAAGATCTAGGTAGTTTTTATCAATCAAAAGTCTAATTCCTTCAGCTACAGCAACAGCAAATAACAGAAACACCAAATAATAAGTCATTTGAAGGTGATTTGCTGTTAAATTCAATCCAAAAAACAAAGCAAAAATCACACTGCCTAAAAGCCATTTTCCCCTAAAAGCTAAAATTAAACCTCCCAATGCAGGTGCCATGTATGCGATCGCATTAACTTTCGTCATGTGACCTGCACCAATGTAAAGTATGTTAATAGTAGAGAAACCGAATGCAATAGCGCCAACAATTCCAAGCCAAGGATTTACACGAAGACAAAGTGCAAAAATGTAGAATCCAAGCATCGCTAAAAACATCAGGCCGACCGGACGAGGAAGTGCAAAATTCAATTGCAATAAACGATCTACTTTGATTAAGTAATTATTATGGTGAATGACCGAAATCTGATAAGCGGGCATTCCACTGAACATAGAATTTGTCCAAAGCGGTTCCTTTTCATTTTGGATTCGGAAGTCTGCAATATCTTTCGACATCCCTTGAAACTGTTTAATATCATTTTGTTTAAGATTGTATCCATTAAAAAGAGGGGAGAAGTAAACGGACGAGAATACAATAAATATGATAATCGCTGCAGCGTGAGGAATCACCAATTTTAGTTTTTCATTCATTGTGTTAAATTTTAAGGTGAAGGTAATAACAATCCTTCAATTTTAGTTTTGTTTTGGATTTGCGTATAGCTCAACGTCTTGTTGGTTGATTTCGTTACTGCACAGTATAATCAGTCGTTCTATTATGTTACGAAGTTCACGAATGTTCCCCGTCCAATCAACTGATTTTAAGGCCTCCATTCCTTTTGGTGTAATCATTTTACGTGGAATTCCGTGATCTTGGCAAATCAAGGTCAAAAAATGCTCGGCCAACAATGGAATGTCATTTCTACGTTCATTTAGAGCAGGAACATGTATCAGTATAACTGCCAAACGATGGTACAAATCTTCACGAAAACGCCCTTCGGCAATTTCTTTGCGTAAATCTTTGTTGGTCGCGGCTACGACTCGACAATCCACCTTGACATCTTTTTCTCCTCCCACACGTTGAATCACATTTTCTTGCAATGCTCTCAAAACTTTTGCTTGCGCGCTTGGTGACATATCTCCAATTTCATCCAAAAACAAGGTTCCGCCAGATGCTAATTCAAATTTTCCTTTTTTATCTTTTACGGCAGATGTAAACGCACCTTTTTCGTGGCCAAACAATTCACTTTCAATTAATTCAGAAGGAATAGCGGCGCAATTTACTTCAATGAAAGGCATTTTTGATCGATTCGATAGTTCGTATAGCGATCTAGCAACCAATTCTTTTCCAGTTCCATTTCCACCTGTTATTAATACACGTGCTTCGGATGGAGCGACCTTTTCAATCATCTCCTTGATTTTTTTTATTTCAGGTGTTTCTCCGATAATTGAACTTCCTTTGATTCGTTTTATTGTTGATTTGAGTGCTTTGGTTTCAATGACCATCGAATTTCGTTCTTTAACATTTCGAAGAATGACCAGAATGCGATTCAAATCAAGTGGTTTTTCAATGAAGTCGAACGCTCCGTTTTTAATTGTCTGAACGGCTGTTTCAACATTTCCGTGTCCGCTTATCATGACGATAGGCGTATTATTATCGTCCGTATTCAAACTCTCCAAAACCTCCAAGCCATCTAACATGGGCATTTTAATGTCACAGAAAATAAGGTCAAATATGTTTTTTCGAGTTGCCTCCAAACCATCCTTGCCA
>VGML01000130.1 GCA_016866415.1 Bacteroidota bacterium
TATAATTTGAAATTCTGAACGTTTTCATTTTAGTTTTTTTCTTCAATGATGTAATGCGGTCTATTCTTACTTTCCGAGAACAATTTACCTAAATAAATGCCTACAATTCCGAGCATGATAAGTTGAATTCCACCAATAAAAAGAATCGAAGCGATTAATGACGTCCAACCGGTAACGGCCATGTTCGTAAAGATCGAAATATATATGGCGTACAACCCGTAAAGGAAAGAGCACAGCGCTAAAAAAGCTCCCAAATAAATAGAAAAATAAAGTGGTTTGGCACTTGAAGAGGTGATTCCGGTTAAAGCAAACCGAACCATTTTTGAAAAGGTATATTTCGTGCTTCCTGAAAAACGTTCATTCGGAATATATTCCACACCAATTTGCTTGAAACCCAGACCGGGAATAATCCCGCGATAAAACAGATTATTTTCTTTAAAATTTTTCAAGGCCTCGACTACGGATCGATCTAAAAGACGGAAATCAGCCGTGCCTTCTTCTAATTTAGTTTCAGAAAGGTAATTGACCAGTTTGTAAAACAAGCGAGAGCTTAGTCGTTTGAAAAAAGACAAATCGTTGGTGTCTTTCCGTTTGGTGTAAACGACTTTATAACCTGCTTTCCAATGTTCGATTAGCGTTGGGATTAACTCAGGAGGGTGCTGTAGGTCGGCATCCAAACTAATTACCGCATCACCTTTCGCATGGTCGAGTCCTGCGCGCAAAGCATTTTGATGACCAAAATTTCTACTGAAATGGATGTATTTTACGGAAGCGTCTTTTTCTGTTAACTCTTTAATTTTTAATAAAGAATCATCCTTGCTTCCATCGTTTACATATAGAATTTCATAATTTGAAACCTTAGAGTTTGTTAGAATCGATGAAAGTTTTTCATACAACACATGGACATTTCCTTCTTCATTGTAAGAGGGAATAATTACGGATATTTCAGGATTGGCCATACAATGTGTTATTGAGAAACGAAATTACAGTTTTTCATGGAATTTTAAATTTTTCTGGTTCTATTGCAGCGATTTATCTTTTTATTTTTCTAATCGTAAAACAAAAATTTAGCACTAACTTTGCGGCTCATTTTCCCACTATATGAGTCAATTAAAAACCATTCAATCGGCCTTAATTTCAGTTTATTACAAGGACGGGTTGGAAGAATTAGTTCGTGAACTGAACAACAACGACGTAACCATTTATTCGACAGGCGGAACACAAGCTTTTATTGAAGGTTTGGGAATTCCCGTAACACCCGTAGAAACATTGACTAGTTTTCCTGAAATCTTGGGCGGACGTGTAAAAACCTTGCATCCAAAGATTTTTGGTGGAATTTTAAACAGAAGAAATTTGGCAGAAGATCAAGAGGCACTTGCCACGCATGACATTCCCCAAATCGACTTGGTAATTGTTGACCTTTATCCATTTGAAGAAACAGTTGCTTCTGGTGCAAGTCATGAAGCAATCATTGAAAAAATCGATATCGGTGGAATTTCCTTGATTCGTGCCGCTGCCAAGAACTTTCAAGATGTGGTGATAATTCCATCTGTGAATCAATATGAAAAATTGCTTGGGATTTTAAAAGAGCAAAACGGTGCAACAACCTTAGAGCAACGAATGGATTTTGCAGGTGAAGCGTTTCATGTTTCTTCGCATTACGATACAATGATTCACAATTACTTTTTGAAAGGAGAAACGCCTTATTTTAAAACAAGTATTGCTGAAAGTGAATCGTTGCGTTATGGAGAAAACCCGCATCAAAAAGGAGTTTTTTACGGAGATTTGAATGCCATTTTCCATAAACTTCACGGCAAGGAACTTTCGTATAACAATTTGTTGGATGTTGACGCTGCGGTGAATTTGATGCAAGAATTTTCAACGGATGGACCGACATTCGCCATTTTAAAACACAATAATGCCTGTGGAATCGCGACTCGAGAGAATATTAAAGAAGCGTATGAAGCAGCATTGGCAGCAGATCCGGTGAGTGCTTTTGGTGGAATTTTAATTTCTAACGCATTCATCGATTTGCCAACAGCAACCTTGATAAATGATTTATTCTGTGAGGTTTTAATCGCCCCAGGCTACGATTCGGAAGGATTAGAAATGCTTAAATCAAAGAAGAATCGAATAATTTTGGTTCAGAAAGAAACCATTTTACCGCAAAAACAATTTAGAACAATTTTAAATGGCGTTTTGGTTCAAGATAAAGATTCAAAAATCGAGACGAGAGCGGATTTGGAAGTAAAAACGAATGTGGCACCGAATGAACAGGAAATTGAAGATTTGATTTTTGCCAACAAAATAGCGAAACATACCAAATCTAACACGATTGTTTTGGCGAAAAACGGTCAACTTTTGGCAAGTGGAACGGGACAAACATCTCGCGTTGATGCCTTGAGACAAGCCATCCACAAGGCAAAAACATTCAATTTTGAGTTGAAAGGTGCAGCGATGGCAAGTGATGCATTTTTTCCATTTCCTGATTGTGTTGAAATAGCACATAACGAGGGAATTGATGCCGTTATTCAGCCTGGGGGATCAGTAAAGGATCAATTATCAATAGATTATTGCAATGAACATAAAATGAAGATGGTTTTTACCGGAATTCGTCATTTTAAACATTAACTTATTATATTTACGAAGAATTGCGAAGATTCCACTATTTTTTGTCGAATTTTGAGCAGTTTTTTAAAAGTCGGAACTCGTAATGGGATTGTTTAGTTTTTTAACTCAGGAAATAGCAATTGACCTTGGAACGGCCAACACACTTATTATTTGGAATGATAAAGTGGTTGTAGATGAGCCGTCAATCGTTGCAAAAGATATTCAAAGCGGCAAAGTTGTGGCCATCGGAAAGAAGGCACAGCAGATGCATGGTAAGACGCATAAATTAATTGAGACGGTTCGTCCGTTGAAAGATGGTGTAATCGCCGACTTCCAAAGTGCGGAACAGATGATTCGAGGGATGATCAAAATGATTAACCCGGGAAGAAGTTTGTTTAACCCGACACTTCGAATGGTAATTTGTATTCCATCGGGAATTACGGAGGTTGAAAAACGTGCCGTTCGTGACTCAGCAGAACATGCTGGCGCTAAAGAAGTATATTTGATTCACGAGCCAATGGCGGCAGCAATCGGAATCGGAATTGATGTGGAAGAACCAATGGGGAATATGATCATCGATATCGGTGGTGGTACCTCTGAAATTGCTGTAATTGCTCTGGGTGGAATAGTGTGTGATAAGTCAATCCGAATCGCGGGTGATGATTTCACGAATGACATTGAAGAATATATGCGTCGTCAACACAACATCCTTGTTGGTGAGCGCACTGCTGAACAAATTAAAATTGAAGTTGGAGCTGCTTTACCTGAATTAGATGAGCCACCAGCAGATTTTGCAGTTCGTGGCCGTGACTTAATGACTGGTATACCAAAAGAAATCATGGTTTCCTACGTGGAAGTTGCACATGCCCTTGACAAAACCATTTCTAAAATCGAAGAAGCGATATTGAGCGCGTTGGAGATGACTCCGCCAGAACTTTCTGCGGATATCTATAAAACCGGAATTTATTTAGCGGGTGGTGGTTCAATGTTAAGAGGATTGGATAAACGAGTTTCTGCAAAAACTAAATTACCTGTTCACATTGCCGATGATCCACTTCGTGCGGTAGCTAGAGGAACAAGTATTGCTTTGAAGAATATTGATAAATATCAATTCTTGATCCGCGACTAACATTTTGAGTGTTTGATTGTTACCTTAACATGAAAGCACTTGTATTCGTTTCTTGCTTATTTCTTTTTCCGTTTTCAAAAAGCAAACTCATAGTTGAGGTTAAATCAATTCCCAACGAAAAAGGCACTATTTTCATCGGCCTCTTTCGCCAAAAAGATGAATTTCCTGTTTTTGGAAAACAATACATTGGGAAAATCATTCCTGTTTCAGGAAAAAAGATGGCGTATACATTTAATGACCTTGCCAATGGACAATATGCTTTGGCTATTTTCCACGATGAAAACAAAAACGGAAAGTTGGATAAAAATTATTTAGGCATTCCAACTGAGGCATACGGTTTTTCAAATAATGCAAGAAGAACATTTAGCGCTCCAAGTTTTGAAGAAGCTGAGATTAACTTAAAGTCAGATTTAACGATTTCGATAACGTTAAAATAGTTATCTACATTGTTATTTCGTCATTCAAAGGGTAAATTCTTTATCCATGATTTACTTCAGGATATAATACCAGCTTATTGCGATAGAAATCAGAATTAAAACACCAAAAATTATAGCGAAAGCAAATTTTTTGACAAATAATTTTCTAGAATTTAAAATCGGCATCATTTTTAAACCAATTTCTTTGCTTTGATTTATCGTGAGAAAAGTAACAAATAACCAAACGACAGATGTAAGGACTGTTACCACCAAAACACGAGATTCTTCCATTGGAAAATTTTTGAGAGGTAAAATAGGGTGAAATTGAGGATAAAGTAAGGTAAAAACAGCCGAACTGAGCATCGCACTCAATTGCGACCAAGCATTAATTCGAAACCAAATCCAGCGAAGGATATAAACGGGAGCAACCCCTGCGGCAATGGAGAAAGTTACTTTAATCAGACTTTGTAAACTTTGAATTTGTAATGCAAAAAACATGGAAATGACACTCAGAAGAAGCATGCTTGTAAAAGACACAAAGCGTATTTTATTATCAGAAGAGGTTGGATTTATGTATTGCTTGTAGGCATCCATCGTTAAAAAGGAAGCTCCCCAATTAAGTAGTGATTCAGAAGTAGATATGAACATGCCGAAGAATCCCAATAGCACCAATGGCTTTAAAGAACTTGTAACCGAACCAAATACAGTTTCTACATATTGAATTTCATTTGAGGAATTGTCGCGTGATAACCCCAGAATTAAAAAGATGTGTACAAGGATGAAAAAGCTTAAAATCAATGAAATTGTCGTTGGGAGCAGTCCGGTTAACATTGCGTTTTTTGTACCTTTTACAGCTGTAAAACGAGCCATTTCGGGTCCGCCTCCATCAAATAAGTAACAACTCCACCATTGGATACCAAGAAAAACTACTAGCGAAAACCAAGCATTTGTATCATGCGTTGCAGGAACTAAAGTGCTTTTTTCAGGGTGCTTATCAAAAAAGTTGAAAATTCCATCCCAACCGTTGCCAGTATTCCAAACGGAATAAAAAATGATACTGAAACTAATAAAGTACAGTACAGCATGCAATGCATCCATTTTCAATTTTAAATCGAAAACATTTTTGAGCGCAAATAAACATAAAACCAATCCTGTAATTAGGATAGCATTTTTGGGATTAATATCAAAATAGATTTGAATAACCCTTGAAAATCCTATCACGTGAAAGCTCAGCGACAGAGCAACCACCAATCCACCAACATAAATAGCACGAAAAAGGTGTAAGATTTTACCGCTTTTCCCTGGAAATCTGAAGAGTAAAAATTGGTTATCCGTAATAAAATCCATTTTTTGCCAGAGTGGCGCAAAGACAATCGGAACAACAAAAGCACCAAGCCAACCAGCCCAAACCATCCACATTCCTTGCATCCCATGTTTTGCTATCAATCCTGTTAGATACTGGCCTTGATCCACCGATAAATAGAACATATACAGCGAAATACCTGAAATAACCCAGGAAACCTTTTTATTTGCTTTAAAAATAGAGTTAAACCACTCTTTTTTTTGAAGAAATGTTAGCGTAATAATTAAAATGAAATAGAACGCGAAAATCAGCACAAGGTGGTAAAGTTAAATGAAGCGTTAATTGAATTTAAATTTTGGTTAGATGTTAAAAATAACATTTTTATCAGACAATTTCAATTCAATATCCAATTAAAACTAAGTGTGGAATTACGAGGTAAATGGAGGTTTTCATCTGCTTTTTTAACGATAAAAATTCATTTTACCAAAACAAATTCAGGCTCAAATTCTCCCATTTTTAAATCAACAACAACATAGCAATGCAATGCGTCATAAAA
>VGML01000131.1 GCA_016866415.1 Bacteroidota bacterium
AACCAGTAAATGTATTAGGACCAAATGGAATATGTTTGGGTGATAACGTTACATTGACCTATCAATCCAATATGATTCCTTCTTCAATAATTTGGTCTAACGGTTCACAATCAAATTCTATTTCTACTTCCATAAGTGGTGGGTATTCAGTATTATTGAAAGATGAAAACGGTTGTCGCTCGCGTTCGTCAAATAAAAATTTACAGTCCTTTCAACTCCCCTTTGTCGATGCAGGGCCAAATCATATTATATGCCCGAATTCCTCGATGACATTATCTGGAACTGGCACAGCTAATTCATATCAATGGACAAATGGAGCACAGAATAACATTCCGTTCACACCTACATTATCAGGTTTTTACACTGTAACCGGAACAGATATCAATGGCTGTTCAAATGTTGATTCAACGTTTATTGATTTTTACACATTAATGCCTGTATCATACACTGAAAATGTAAGTGAAATTGGACTTTATGATCTTGCTTTTAACGTAACACCTGGCGTACCTAGTGGTGGAAGTTATTCTGGACCTGGTATTATTGGAACTTCATTTCACCCAGGATTAGCTGGAGTTGGAACACACGCCATTGTGTATTCAGTTCTTAATTCGAATGGATGTTATTCCACAGACACTTCTTTTATTAATGTTATCGATAACATAGGAATTGAAGAGAATTATCTCAATGGAATCATGATTTATCCAAATCCGACTAATGATTTCATAAATATTTCTAATCCAATGGCTATTTCAGTTGAGCTCATTTCAAATGAAGGCAAAAGTCTAATAATTCGTGAATTACAACCATTTGCAAAAATAGATTTTTCAGACTTTGCTAACGGTTTGTACTATTTAAAATTGAACAATAGTAATGAGTCAAAAACATTTAAAATCATAAAGTATGGCCATTAATTGGAAACGTTTCCTGTTGGTTTTTTAGTAATAAATAGTCAGCTACATGCCCAAAATTTCCCATTAAAGAAAAATGAATCTGGGATATTTCAACTAGGAGCAAGATCTACAACATCCATGTTTAATGATGGAGGAACTGATAATTTTGGGTTAGGAATTGGAGGTCAATTTCGTTTGCAGCTTGCAGAGCAAATCAATACGGATTGGTTTTTTGATTATTTGACAAGTGATATTGGGAATGTAGGTAATCGATCGGATTACCACATCGGATGGAGCGTACTTTTCTATCCTTACCTTAAAAAAGAAAATGATGTCGTAAAAACAACGTTGCTTAAACCGTTTATACTAGCTGGACATTGTTTTGATTACTCACGTTTTGTGGAAAACAAAAATATAAGCAATTTGCAAGAAAGATGGAGTTCAGCTGTTCAAGCCGGAATTG
This sequence comes from Bacteroidota bacterium, assembly GCA_016866415.1. Lineage (GTDB taxonomy): Bacteria > Bacteroidota > Bacteroidia > Flavobacteriales_D > Crocinitomicaceae > UBA952. The sequence goes on from VGML01000131.1 coordinate 1,354, forward strand.
GAACTCATATAAATCTTAGTAAAAGACTAGATTTGACCATCATGACGCAATACATGATACACTTGGGAAATCACATTCATGCTGATGTAGTTTCTAATTCAACTGGTAGTTCATTGTATATATCTGAAGAACATGGAGCTAGTTTGGAAGGTCACTTACTGACAACAATTAGCATTAACTACAAAATCGCAGATTTATGGTAAATAGAATATTTTTCTTTCTTCTTGTTTTTCCGATAATTGTTTTTTCTCAAGAATTAGGAGGATTGGATCCAAATAAAAAGCTCGAAGAACCGAACTATTTTCGACCGGGATTACTCAAAGCATCAGCTACCATTTCACCAGGAAGAATGCTTCAAAATAAAGCGAACTCAATTTATATTTCGGGTTTTCTAGAATATATTTTGGATAGGAAATATAGTTTGCGAGGTGATGTTTTTCAGTTTGTTGATGCAGGTTATTCTGATGCATCACTGCTCGAACCAAATTTCATGAATCGACTGTATTTTGGTGCATTTCGACATTTTGGAAAGAAAAATTTAAAATTCTATACAGGAGCGCAAGCAGGAATGACCTTTATGCAATATTATCATAGCTTTAGTCAAGGAAGAAATTTTTCCATAGAGCCTTCTTTTGCTTTAAAAGCTGGAACAACTTTTTATGTATGGAAGTATTTTCATTTTTTCGCTGATTTAACCTACGTAAATTCAACAACAAGAGGACTCGTTTTTGGTTCACAAAAAATGGATGAACTCATTTTTTCAGCGGGGCTTGGATTTCAGATTCAAACAAGAAAGAAACAAAAAATACATATTAGAAAAATAAGTTCTCCCTATTTTTAAATAAACGTTTAAACTTAAAATTACTTATCCGCTATACATCTCACGGCATAGCCGATTTTGTTTTCGATATTGGGAATATATCTATTGTCATATTTACTCGATTTTTCACTTGTATAAAAAACAATATTTTCATTTGAAACGGTGGAATAAGGGAGTAGTTTTCGTTCATTTGAATAAAAATCATATTTGTCATTAACAAAGAAATCATAATTGAGGGAAAGTATCCTTTTAGAATCGGGAGTTCGGTATATAAAAGGTAGAAAAATACCGGACATTTTATAATTAATTCCCTTTTGATCCCCAATAAGAATATTATTTGTTGTATTTAAACCAAGTAAATACTCATTGGTAGGTAAAGAAATTTCGTTATCAGATCTATTCTTACTCATTAACTTGACATCTTTACTAATCAAACCATTTAAATTCAAATCATTAGACTCTTCATTAAAATCTAGTCTGTTTTTCTTTTTAAGCCTAATATAATCTCTTTGGTCTGGAGAAATCGTTTTAATTAATTCAACTAAATCCAACTCGTTCGGCACGTGAAAACCAACAGGACAGATATTACGATTATCAATAAGTGCAAATTGATTGTAATACTTATTTCCATCTCTGAAAAAATAAGCACTTGTAGATAAAGATGACCACGTGTTCCAATCCTCATATTTAGGAATTAATTCATTATTACCAAAATTCTCCGCAGATAAATTCTCCGTCATCCACAATTGACTTCCAATTGGAACAACAGGAACAAGAACTTTTGAACCATCATTCTTAGAAGTCATTTTAAAACTTTTTGAAAATGCATTAATAATTCCCATATCTCCTGGTTCAAAAAAAGAATTTGATGTAGTGATTGAATATTCTACCTCTCCCGTTGAAAGGGATAAGAAAGGAGTGTATTTGTTTTCTATAATTTCATTTTGACTTTCACTCAGTAAATATTCATCCTTTTTTCTGTGGTCAATTAACAATGACTTCAGTTCAACAGTTACCCCCATTTGATTGCTATAGAATCCAAATGCCTGAAGGTTGTCTTCCATTTCAACAGTAATCGAAGACAAAATATTTTTAAAAATTACAATAGAATCTTGGGTTTTATTTAAAGTAGATTTAAGAAATTTTGATGAATCATTCGGATCAATAACCTTTCTCTTTAAAATTTCATATTCCAAGACACCTCCATTTTCAGTATAGTCAGCACATTTTTCCCAACGAGATGTGTCAGATGCAAATTTCCCAGGTATTTTGGCTAAACAATAATTTTTAAGAAATACAGATCCAAACTGATCTTTAACCCAATTACCTTGTAATGCATATTTAGTTCCATCTTCCGTCTGACCCAACAAATATATGTTATTGTTATCTTGAGCAAATGAAGAATTCATTTGAACTACAAATAGAAATACAAAAATTAATCTCGACACATTCATATTTAAACACTTTTGATATTACATTTACTTGACAAAAGTAGAATAATTATTAACAATTCTAACAACTTCTTTCAATAATCGTCGCGTAACCCTGCCCAACTCCTATACACATGGTTACCAGCGCATAACGTTTTCCAGTGCGTTGTAATTCACGAGCAGCAGTTAATAGGATTCTCGCACCAGACATTCCAAGCGGATGCCCTAAAGCAATTGCACCGCCATTGGGATTAATACGAGGATCATTGTCAGCGATTCCCATGGCTCTGGTGCAAGCCAACACTTGCGCGGCAAAGGCTTCGTTTAATTCCAAAATATCCATATCAGCCAAAGTCAGACCTGCACGTTCCAATGCTTTTTTAGAAGCGTAAACCGGTCCAATTCCCATTATTCGTGGTTCAACTCCTGCAACTGCAGCAGAAACAATACGTGCCAAAGGTTTCAACGAATGCGTTTTTAATCCTTCCTCTGAAGAAATCAATAAGGCCGCAGCTCCATCGTTCAAACCTGAGGCATTACCAGCGGTCACTGAACCATCTTTTTTAAATGCCGGTTTTAAATTAGACAAGGCTTCCATCGTTGTGGAAGCTCTCGCAAATTCGTCTTTGGCAAAATGAATTGGCTCTTTTTTCTTTTGAGCAATAACAACAGGAACAATTTCTCCATCAAAAAAACCATTCGCTTGGGCTTTTGCCACTTTTTCTTGCGACCAACAGGCAAATTTATCTTGTGCCTCACGCTCAATTCCATATTTTTCAACCAAATTCTCGGCAGTCATTCCCATGCTGTCAACACCATAAATTCCTTCCATCTTCGGATTGATAAATCGCCAACCAAACGAAGAATCAAACATTTGAGCATCCCGTCCAAAAGCTGAGGATGTCTTGGAAATCACCCAAGGTCCGCGCGTCATGTGTTCTACCCCACCTGAAATGTATAAATCTCCCGCGCCGTCTTTGATTGCTCTTGAAGCGTTTATTGTAGCTGCCATTCCTGATGCACAAAGTCTGTTAACTGTTTCCCCGGCTACTTCGATTGGTAAACCTGCCAAAAGTCCTGCCATACGCGCTACATTGCGATTATCTTCTCCCGCTTGATTGGCACAACCAAAAATCAGATCTTCAATTGCTTTCAAATCCAAATTCGGATGTCTTTCAACCAAACCTTTAATAGCAATAGCAGCTAGATCATCAGCTCTAATTGCAGATAAAGCTCCCCCAAAACTTCCTATTGCCGTTCGAACTCCATCAATAATGTAAACTTCCTTTGACATAAACTTCTTTTTTCCAAAATTAGAATTAATCCATTCGATTAAATCAACTTTTTTTCAACATGGGATGTTTCGAAATAAAAAAATATGCGGATTTTGAAACGATATTTTAGCGTAAGTTCGAATTTGAATTTGCTTTCTTAAATTTACACGATGACATCTATTTTGAACGAACAACAGATTTCATTTTTTCAAAACCTATTAGGTGACCGCTGTCTAACGGATTTCGAACATCGAATAGAATACGGTCATGATGAAACAGAAGATTTGAACTTTCCGCCGAGTGCGGTATTAAAACCAAATAGCGTTGACGAAGTTTCAAAAATCATGCGTTATTGCCATGATAATGAAATTCCTGTTTCACCTGCAGGAGCGCGAACGGGGTTAAGTGGTGGCGCACTTCCAACGCATAGAGGCATTTTAATTTCGATGGAGAAATTAAATCGCATTCTCGAAATCGATGAAAACAATCACCAAGTAACAACTGAACCTGGTGTAATTACCCAAGTTTTGCAAGAAGCGGTGAAGGAAAAAGGATTGTTTTACCCACCTGATCCGGCAAGTAAAGGTTCGTGTTTTATAGGTGGTAATGTTTCAGAAAATTCCGGTGGACCGAAAGCAGTAAAATACGGAGTAACAAAAGATTACGTCTTGAATTTGGAAGTGGTTTTACCCAATGGACAGGTGATTTGGACAGGAGCAAACGTATTGAAAAATGCTACTGGATACAACTTGACGCAATTGATTGTCGGTTCGGAAGGAACGCTTGGAATTATCACAAAAATCGTTTTGAAACTTATTCCGCATCCAACAAATGACTTATTGATGCTCGTTCCATTTTTTGACGCGCAAAAAGCGTGTGAAGCAGTTGCAGCCATTTTCAAAGCTGGAATTACACCAAGCGGTCTGGAATTCATGGAAAGAGACGCTCTGCTTTGGACAAAAGATTTCATTGGCGAAAGTTCAATTCCAATTGCCGAAAATCACCAAGCACATTTGTTAATTGAAGTCGATGGATTTCAAGAAGACCAATTGATGCAAGAATGTGAAAAGATTTTGGCCGTACTTGAAAATTTTGAAACGGATGAAATCCTTTTCGCAGA
>VGML01000132.1 GCA_016866415.1 Bacteroidota bacterium
CTATGTAAAAAATAGTAATAATTTAAAAATGGTATTAAAAAATAGGGGGGGTATTGTTGAAAAAATATAATATTTTTTAACTATACCCCCTATTAAATGTTTATTTTTGCAAAAAAATATTTTAAAAATGGCGACTAAAAGACTAAATGCGTATCAAGATGTTCTCAACAGAGAACCAAAAAACATCGAATTCGACGGAAAATTATCCGAATTATTTGGAAGGAATGTCTTTCACATCGATGTAATGCGTGAATATTTACCTTCGGGTACTTACAAATCAATGTTGGAGTCTATAAATAATGGAACGCGTTTGGATCGAAAGAATGCAGATCAAGTTGCCTCAGCGATGAAGGATTGGGCTATTTCTAAAGGAGCTACACATTACACGCATTGGTTTCAGCCTTTGACAGGAGCAACAGCAGAAAAACACGATGCCTTTTTTAAACCGATTGGACCGGGAAAAGCAATTGAGCGTTTCGATGGAGATATGCTCGTTCAGCAAGAGCCTGACGCATCTTCATTCCCAAATGGAGGAATTCGAAACACATTTGAAGCTAGAGGTTACACGGCTTGGGATCCGTCCTCTCCGGCATTTTTGATCGGTAAAACACTATGTATTCCAACCATTTTCATTTCTTATACTGGAGAGTCTTTGGATTACAAAATGCCTTTGTTGAAAGCGCTTCATGTTGTTGACTTGGCAGCTGTTGAGGTTTGTCAATATTTCGATAAAAACGTTACAAAGGTTCAAGCTACCCTGGGATGGGAGCAGGAATATTTCCTAATCGATCAAGCATTATTTAATGCTCGACCCGATTTGATGTTAACAGGAAGAGCTCTTTTCGGTCATGCTCCTGCAAAAGGTCAACAATTGGAAGATCATTATTTTGGTTCTATTCCCGATCGAGTCACCGCGTTTATGCGTGAATTTGAGATGGAGTCATTGCTTTTAGGTATTCCTGTTACAACGCGCCACAATGAAGTTGCTCCAAATCAATTCGAGTGTGCGCCTATATTTGAAGAGTGTAATTTAGCCAATGATCATAATCTCTTATTGATGGATTTGATGGAAAAAATAGCTAGAAAGCATGATTTTCGTGTTCTTTTACATGAAAAGCCATTCGCGGGGGTAAATGGTTCAGGAAAACACAACAACTGGTCGTTAAGCACTAATACTGGAGTTAATCTTCTTGCGCCTGGAAAAAATCCGAAAACAAATCTTCAGTTTATAACTTTCTTCGTTAATACAATAAAAGCTATTCATGATAACGCAGATTTACTGAGAGCAGCAATTGCTTCTGCAGGTAATGATCATCGTTTGGGGGCAAATGAGGCTCCACCGGCAATTATTTCAGCATTCATCGGTTCTCAACTTTCGTCTTTGTTAGATGACTTGGAAAAGAACATCAAAGCGGGTAAAATGACTCCGCAAGATAAAACGGAATTAAAATTGAATATTGGGAAAATCCCCCAAATCTTGTTAGATAATACGGATAGAAACAGAACGTCGCCATTCGCATTTACAGGTAACAAATTTGAATTCCGTGCTGTTGGTTCATCGGCAAATTGTGGTTCTGCAATGATTGTTTTGAATACCATCATAGCGAAACAATTGAAGGAGTTTAAAAAGTCTGTTGATACTCGAATTAACAAAGGTGAATCAAAAGACGAAGCGATTCTTAAGGAATTACAGTTACTTATTAAACAATCGAAGAAAATTCGATTCGAAGGAAATGGCTACGGCGATGAATGGGTAAAAGAAGCAGAAAAAAGAGGGTTAGCGAATTTAAAGGATACTCCTCGTGCCTTACAAGTTTGGCATGATAAGAAAGTCGCGAAACTTTTTGAGGAAATGGGAGTTCTTTCTGAACGAGAATTGGATGCTCGAAGAGAAATTGAATTTGAAAATTACGTATTAAAAATTCAAATAGAATCCCGTTTGATGGGTGACTTGACTCAAAATCATTTTATTCCTGCTGTTGTTGAATATCAAAATAAGTTAATTACTAATGTACAAGGTTTAATTTCGATTTTAGGTGAAAAAGCAGGAAAGGAATCAGCTAAGGCTCAAATTAAATTGATCCAAGAGATTTCATTTCATATGAATAAGATGAAAGATGCTTCTGATGCTATGTTGCAGCAACGAAAAATTGCAAACAAAATAGAGGATGCTGAGAAAAAGGCCCTTGCATATTGTGATAAAGTAAAATCACATTTCGATGAGATTAGATACCATGCTGATAAGCTTGAGCTTTTGGTTGAAGACGAGTTGTGGCCATTACCTAAATTTAGAGAATTGTTGTTTACAAGATAAGTTTACCTACAACTACCGACAGAATGGCTGTTACGATAAAACTGGACAGCCATTCTTTTTTATTGCAAATTCAAAGCGAATTTCAGTAATGAGTGCAGCGCGTCCTCGTTCTTTTTAAATGATAGCTTAATTATCTGAGATCCTTGTTGATTTGAATAGGTTGTAATTCTATTCGTAGACTCAAGAAAGTTTTTTGAAGTCTTAAAACCTGGAATCAACTCCAAGAATAATCCCTTCCATCCTGCATTTGTAATCTTGACAATATTTTTAGGGTCACCAGAAATTGAAGGGTTAAAATATGTTTTTCTTAATTTAAATTCGTTCATCGTACTAATTATGAATTGACTGGTATCAATTTGTTTAATTTTTATTGATTGTGTTCCAATTTTATACTCCTCTTTAGAAATTATTTCGAATGGCAGATCATAGTGTTTAAGAAAATTGCATAAGATAGAGTCACCTGAAATTTGATTTTTGTAGCATAAAAGAATGTCGAATTTAGGAATTGCTTGAATTTCAGGATCATCAATAAAGCTGATACCATCATAGTTCAAAGAAACGTAATTTATATTTTTTAATTGAATTAATTCGGTAATTTTATTTACTTCCAAACTTGCTAATTGGGATGAATTAATTGAAGTAGAAATATGAAATCCATAAGGCTTTAGAGAAATATGAGGTTGAAGATTGCCAAATTTTTCTTCGAATTCCAGCAGGTTGTCTTTGACTTGAATACTACCGAAGCCAACTAATTTTCCATTTTTAAATCTAGAGACGAATTGTTTTGATTGATCGTTTTTCAGTTTATATTCAAACGAATTGTTAATCAAGTATTTTAGAAAATGTGACTTATTTCTTTTCAATTCTCCCAAAATCCAGTATGCATTTAATTTGTCGCGAAACAAAAGCATTGCTTTTAGTTTTTTCTGATTCTGATCGAATTTTTCAGTGTTTCTAATTTTAAATTTAATTGCAGTCGTTGATTTTTCAACTTTTTGAAATCGAATCACTTCAATAGGAGCGGAGTAATCGATAGTTAGATCGGTTAAATTAGTTTCCGAATTAGACTTATTTGAGGTTAGTTCTTTAATTTTTTGAATTATAATTTCGTCTTCTTGAACAAACAATTCATTTAAAACGATTTTATTAACAAGGGATGAGATATTTAATAAATAATGTTCAGTGGTGGATTTTGGGATTCTAGTATTATATTCGGATATTTTAATTTGATTTGGCTGAATAATTAGAATTAAAGAGATAAAACTAGCCGAAATCAAAATAATCGATAAAGTTTCTTTCCATTTATTCATTGATGTAAAGGTAATGCAAAGTTGAATTGATTAATTTTGAATATGAAGAAAATTGTGCGTTTTATATTTTGGATTATCGGTTGGAAAATTGATGAACGAGCACCTGAGGGAATTAAGAAATGTGTCATTGTTGTTGGTCCACATACATCTAATTGGGATTTTGTTTTGGGTAAAATGGCATTCATTACGTATGGTGTAAAAGGTCGTTTCTTGATAAAGAAAGAATTATTTTTTCCTCCTCTTGGTTGGATTTTGAAAGCAATGGGAGGGGTTCCAGTCGATCGAAAACAAAGAAATAATATAACTGAGACAGCCGTTAAGTACTTCAATGAAAATGAAACAATGTATTTGGTTTTTACACCCGAAGGAACTCGCAGTTACAACCCTAACTGGAAAAAAGGATTCTATTTTATTGCACAAAAAGCCAATGTACCGATTTATATTTGCTACATGGATTACCAAAGAAAAATTGGCGGATTTCATAGTATTTTCTATCCAACCGGAAATGCAGATGAAGACATAAAATACATCAAAGGAATCTTAAGCGAGTACAAAGGTCGATTCCCTGAAAACGGAATTTATTAATTTTTTTTCTTGATGATTTGACCCGTTTTTTTATCGTACCCATAGGGACAATGTTTGCAACCACTTTTACAACAGTAACCTCGCTTCAAATGATAGGCTTCGTTAAATACAATATAACCTTCACTACTCAAATAGTAATCAGTTTTACTTAGATTGCTCTTTTTTGAAAAACCCGATAAATCCTCGCTCATGAATGAACTTTATTTAGAAAAGTTAAATGAATTTTTTAATAAATCAATTCTACACGAATTCAGCATATTTGGAGTAGACAATTCAAAAACAAAATTGTTCGTAAAAAGGGATGATTTAATGCACAATGAATTTTCGGGTAATAAATTACGTAAACTAAAGTTTAATTTTAAAGCTCATTCTGATAATAACTGTGATGGAATTTTAACTTTTGGTGGAGCCTTTTCCAATCATTTATTAGCCACTGCTTCAGCTTGTCATTATTTAAATATCCCTTGTGTAGGAATTGTTCGAGGTGATGAATTAAACGAAAGTTCTAATTCCTTATTAAAACGTTGTCATGAATTAGGAATGAATTTACTGTTTTATTCAAGATCTGAATTCACTAAAATAAAAAAAAACTCCGGCCGTTTTTGTTTGCAAGGTAAAGAATATTGGGCCGTACCTGAAGGTGGCGCGAATCAAGAGGGGATTTTGGGATGCAGAGAAATTGTACCAAAATTGGATTTCGACTATGTAATTGTTGCTCAGGGAACTACGACCACCAGTTTGGGGATTCTACTTGAATTAACGGATACTCAAAAAATAATTGTTGTTCCCGTGTTGAAAGGGTTTGATTCATTATTGGAAATGCAAAATCTTCTTGCAAATAATCAGTTATTCGAAAATTTGAAAGATAAAATAATTGCATTAGATCAATTTCATTTTGGAGGTTATGGAAAGACAAATTCAGAACTGAATGAATTTGTAGAAATGTTCAATGAGATGAATGATTTCGTAATTGAGCCAATCTATACAGGAAAAGTAATTTATGCATTAAGTCGATGGTTAAACAGTAACGGAATTAATGAAAATAAAAAAGTCCTCTTCGTTCATACGGGAGGACTTTTTGCATTTCAAACGTAAATTAATTACGACAATTTTTTAATTTTTCCTCTTGATCCAGATTTTTTATACAAGTGCATTGATTTGAAGTAAACTTCAAAAGCACCTAGGCTATTTGTCGCTTGACTTAAGTAACTAATATTTGCATCGAATGCCAAACCAACTCGTATTCCTTTGATTTTAAATCCAAAAGTAGTTGATATCGCATCTTTATGTCTGTAGAAAAATCCATAGTTGACACAAACTGTTTTATTAATGGTCGTAATTTCGGACCCATCACGTAAAATATGCTCCATTAAGACGCCTCCCATCAGATTATAGCCAGGGCCATTTCTAAAATAGATGATGCTTGGCTGTACTCGTAGGTCGCGTTTGTTGGTGGTAATGTCTGCTCCAGCAGTTAAAACCGTATTTATATACATACGATCTGCGCCAAAGGAAAAATTGATTTTTTGTCTTGTTAAGTGATTGAAAGCCACCCCTCCGAATAAACGAGTCTTATTTCTGTATTCGTGTTGATAATATAACCCTGTTCCCAAATCAATAGAGCTGTAAGAATCATTTAATCCTAGTTCGGTATTTTTATCTGGCGCAAAAACGCTTCCATTCCAATCAGACTCCCATGTTTGTGAAGCGCGATCTATACTTTGTTGATAAAATCCAGGAGAAAGTCCAATTGATAATTTA
>VGML01000133.1 GCA_016866415.1 Bacteroidota bacterium
CAAGGTGAAAGGTCAACATCGCGATCTTTTCTCGCTGAAACATTTGGTATTTGAAAATATTTGAAACCAAACTCATCGAAAGATAAAGGAGCAGAACCTCAAACCACGTGGCATTGTAAATGATGATTTTGGCGCTCTGTATTCCATAAATTGATTCTATAAAGGTTGCAGCTCCAATACCGATAAGGAAAATAAGCATGGCAAGGGTCATTAATTTCATCGAAAAAAAGACCTGTGCGAATCGTTCAAAAAGTGTTTGTTTCATTACCTTGCAAAAATACGTAAAGGAGACAAATGATTTGACTTAATTAACCAAATCTTTAATTAGCTCTATGAAATATAATGAAAAGCAATCAACGCATGCTTGAAATTTATTTTTAATATGTTGCTAGACAAATTCTAGTAGTTTTTCATTAGTTCAATCTACGTGTAATCACGTACCGCGAAAATAATTATCTATTCCAATGATGAGATTTGGATAATTAGTTCTAAGATTGCGCGTCGAAGTAGACAAATGAATCATATTATAGATTCCTTTTTGTTTGGATCGTCAAGGGAATTAAAATTAACTTTGCTAAAAATTCAATTATATGTATGGTCTAGTAAACAAAGCGATTAAAGATTTAGTAGTTACTAAATTTGGATCTGATAAATGGCAGGAAATCTGTGATTTGACTAATTTTCATGATGGAGAATTTGTTTCCATGAATCCCTATCCGGATAGTTTGACTTACGATTTGGTTAAAAATGCTGCTCGGGTGTTGAAGGCTGATGCGCACGTTATTATGGAGGCATTTGGTGAATATTGGATTCTATATACTGCTGATGAAGGTTATGGGGATTTGATGGATCTTACAGGTTCAACTTTTACGGAATTTTTAGCAAATTTAGATATGCTTCATTACCGAATTAACAACATAATGCCGGATCTTGCGGCTCCACAATTTTCAATTCGAAATGAAAAAGAAAATTCAGTTGAATTGGAGTATCGTTCACATCGTGAAGGATTGGTTCCAATGCTTTTTGGTTTGATTAAAGGGTTAGGAAAACGATTTAATTTGGTTGTTTCTGTTAAACATATTCAGGAAAAAAATGCCGAAAACGATTGTCACGTCTTTTTGATAACTTGGTAAATTAAATGGAGGAGAAATTTGGTCTTGATGAACAAAAAAGGTTGAACGCCTTAAAAAGTTACGAGATACTCGATACATTATCGGAAGAAGAATACGACGGAATAACGCGATTGGCGGCACAAATTTGTGGAACTAAAGTCTCACTTATTAGCTTGATTGCCGAAAATCGACAATGGTGCAAATCGAAATACGGTCTCGAAGCACCTGAAACACCGACAGATCTAGCTTTTTGTAATCACGCAATACAAACACCAAATTCAATTTTCATCATCGAGGATTCTACCAAAGATGATCGATTCAAGGATAATCCATTAGTAACGGGAGACCCAAATGTGATTTTTTATGCAGGAGTTCCATTGGTTGACAAAGATCAATATGCATTAGGAACTCTTTGTGTGATTGACAATCAACCCAAAAAACTTTCAACAGGCCAAATTGACGCGCTTCAAACATTATCGAAAAGTGTTATTAATTTATTCGAATTACGAAGGAAAAATCTTGAATTAGCTAAGGAGAAAAATGAGCTTTTGGATACCTTGGAATTTAATAATCCATTTTACATTCTTTTGAATCGCAATGGAGTTATTCAAAAAATAGGAAGTAAGATTCTTAAAACAAAGAATCAGATTGAAGTCGGTCAATCATTTTTTGATTTTTACACATTTCAAAATCCGTTTGATTTTAATAATTTTGTTCAATCTACTGATAGCGTTTCTAAGCGTTTACATTTTTTAGACTCTTTAGATCAAACCCAGCGATTTAAATTTTCTGCAAAGAAAACGGGAGATTTTATAATCTTGGCTACAAGTCCTGTTATCAATAATAAATATCACATCCGAAATTACAATCTTTCATTAAACGATTTTGTACAGCATGATTACGTTTCGGAATACATTTTTTTACAACAAACTACCGAACGCTCATTGAAAGAGTCAAAATCAGTTCTAGATTCAATTCGTGAGAAAAACGAGGAACTGAAAAAAACACAAGAGGATCTTGATTTGATTGCGCGTTTTCCAGCTGAAAATCCTAATCCGATTATCCGCTTGGATTACAATTTTTCGTTAACCTACAAAAACCAAGTTTCAGAAATTAATTTTCTTACAGATTTTTCTTTCCAAAATGATTTGTTAGATGATGAAGAGTTAAAGTATGAGTTACAAAAATTGGTTTCAGAAAAAAACGATTCGTCCAAGTTTATTTTGAAGAGAAATAAACGAACTTATAATATAGGAATTCGCAATATTCAAAATCGCGGATATATTAATGTTTATGCTTCCGATATAACGTTTTATATCAATCAGTTGGAAGATAAGGAAAATGAAATCATAGGTGTAAAAAACTTCTATGAGTTCATCCTTAATAATATTCCGTCTGATATTGCCGTTTTTGATACGAGTCACAAATACTTGTTTGTTAATCCAAATGGAATTGCAAACCCTGAAATAAGGCAATTTATGATTGGAAAAGACGATTATGACTATTTTCGTTTTCGAGGTCTTTCATTTGAAATTGCGGATAGAAGAAGAGAATTATTTAATTCTGTTTTGCAGAATAAAGAAACGATTGAATGGGAAGATGATATAAAGGATGAGAAGGATAACCAAAAAGTCATAATTAGAAAACTTGCACCCATTTTTGATTCGAATGGGAATGTGAATTATGTTATAGGTTATGGTATTGATATCACACAACGAAAAATTGCCGAAAACAAACTGGTAACGGCTACAAATCGCTTGCAGTTATTGGAAAAATTTCTTGATCGAACTACCGATGCCATTCAGGTTTCTAATGAAAATGGGGAAATGATTTATGTGAATGATTCTGCTGCAAACCGACTGGGAATTGCTAAGGATGAAATTTCAAACTACCGAGTTGAAGATTTTGAGAAATTCTTTGAATCAGAAGAAGATTGGAAAAATCATGTTCAGTTTTTAAAAAAGGAGGGAGCTTTTCAAATCGAAAGTGAAAACAAGAATATTAAAACAGGAGAAATTACCAAAGTCGAAGTGAGCATGACCTATGAGGAAATAGACGGCATGGGATATCTGATTGCTGCTGCACGTGACATTAGTGAGCGAATTAAGGCCCAACAGGAGATATCGAAACTTTCGATGGTAGCGAAGAATACAAATAACGGAGTCATCATGATGGATGTCAATCGAAAGATTACATGGGTCAATGAGGCAATGGTTAAACGATCGGGATATTCTTATGACGAATTAATTGGTCAAAGTCCGCGTTTGTTCCAATTCGAAGGAACAGATCCGAAAACAGTTGAAATTGTCTTTGAAAAATTGGTTAAGCTAGAACCTGTGACTACAGAGATTCTACACCAATCAAAATCAGGTAAGTTATATTGGATTAATTTGAATGTTCAGCCGATTTTTGATGACAAGCGAAATCATGTTGGTTATATGGCTGTTGAATTTGACATTACGGAGCGAAAAGAGTTTGAAGAGAAAATTGCTGAGCAAAATAAAAGTCTTCGAGAAATTACAGATGCATTGGATCAAAGCTCATTGGTTTCAATTGCAGATACAAAAGGTAAAATTATTCGAGCGAACAAAAAATTCTGTGAAATCTCACAATTTACAGAGGATGAACTAATTGGGCAAGATCATAGTATCATCAATTCAGGTTACCATTCCAAAGAATTTTGGTCAGATGTTTGGAAAACGATTTCTGCCGGTTTTATTTGGAGGGGAGAGGTGAAAAACAAGGCAAAGGATGAAAGTTATTACTGGGTTGATTCAATCATTTATCCAGTAATGAATCTCGATGGTAAAATCATACATTATTTATCGATTCGTCACGAAATAACAGAGAGGAAAATTGCTGAAGAAGAATTGAAAATAAGGTCCATCTTTCAAGACTTATTAATGGAAATATCTTCCAAATATATTAATCTGCCTATCGATGAATTAGAGGATTCAATTAATGGATCACTTGCGAAGCTTGGGCATTTTGTGAATGTTGACAGGGTTTACATTTTCGATTATAATTATGAAAAGAGAACGACATCAAACCTATTTGAATGGTTTACGGAAGGTATTGAACCACAAATCGACCAATTACAAAATATTCCTTTTTCTGAAGTGCCAATTTGGGTCGAAACACACAATAAAGGTGAGGAAATATATGTCCCCAATGTAAGTAAATTAAAGCCAGGAAAGCTCAAAGAGCTTTTAGAGATGCAGGATATCAAAAGCATCATTGCCTTACCTATGATGGATAATGGAACAGCAAAAGGATTCGTTGGTTTTGATGCAGTTCGAGAGTTGAGAGAATTCAATGAAGATGAAAAAAATCTATTGCGTTTGTATGCAAACATGCTTGTTAATGTAAGTAATCGAACAGAATACATTCGTGCAATTGAAAAAAATAGATCTGAAATCGAGAAAATCAATCAGGATCTGGAAAAGATAGTTCAAGAGAAAACGATGAAAAACCTAGAGCTTGCCAAATCAATTACGGATCAGGAAAAACTCGTAATGGTGGGAGAAATAGCATCGGGAATCGCTCACGATTTAAATACTCCACTTGGAGCCATCAAAAGCGGTGGGGAAAGTATTCGTTATACCTTGGAAGGAATTTTTAAAGATACAATTTGGCAATGTTCGGCAGATCAAATTAAATTTGCTTGTGGTCGAGCGGTTGGAATGAATTTCGATCTCTTTGTTGGAGGACTCCAAATGCGCAAGGAGTCCAATAAGTATAATGAATTTCTTACCAACGAATTCCCGAAAATAGATTCGGAAAAACGAAAAAAGTTGGCTGATTTGTTCGTGAAGAGTCGAATTAAAATGGATGAAAAAGATACAATTGAACGTGTTATCAATTCCCAAAATCCTGAGATTTTCTTAAATCTGATTTATCAAATTCAAATGACACGAACGTTTGTAGATACGATAATTAACTCAGGTGAGCGAGCTGCAAACGTTGTTCAAGATTTAAAGTCATTTATAAAGGATCCAAAGAACTCGGGCAAATCGGAAATTAATTTAAGAAAGAACATAGCTTCCGTATTGAATATTTTCAATTACGAAATTCAACGCAACTCCGAATTGGTGTTCATGGTTGAGGATAACTTAATTGTGTATGGTTATGAAATTCGTTTGTTTCAATTGTGGTCAAACTTGATTAAAAATGCTTTAGAGTCAATTGAAGAAACTGAATCTCGAGGAGAATTAAGAATTTTTTCTAAGAAAAAAGAAAACGAAATTATTGTTTCAATCGAAAATACGGGCAGAGAAATACCAACTCAAATTAAAAATCGAATTTTTGAGAAGTTTTTTACAACGAAGGCCGATCGTAATGGCTCCGGATTGGGGTTATCAATTGTTAAAAATGTCATTGATGAGCATGACGCAAAAATAGCAGTTACATCAAATTCAGATGTTACATGTTTTAGTGTTTCGTTTAAAGTGAAATGAATTAATTTTCAGTAAATGATTTATATGATAATCCTTAATTTCTATTTTACTAAGCCATGCTAACAGAAGAAGTAAAACTTAAAGATCTACTTGAAAACTCAATCGAAATGATTCACCAGTTAGATGAATTAGGTCATATTAGATGGGTCAACCGTTCTTGGCGTGAAAATTTAGAAATTGGAGAAGAAAATTTGACTGGTCAGCATTTGGTTCAATTTCTTACCGAGGAAACAATGGATGAATTCAAAGCTGTGTTTCCAGAACTTCAAAAGGGAATCCGAGTTGAAAATTTAAATTGTACATTCAAAACTCGTTCTGGGAAAATTATCAATTTGATAGGTCGAACTGTTCCAATTTTTGAAAATGGTAAAGTCATTGGGAGTCAGGCATTTTTACA
>VGML01000134.1 GCA_016866415.1 Bacteroidota bacterium
CGGTTTTTCTTTACGATCAGCAACCACTGCCTTCTCAACAATAAATTTGTGCGTGAAATTGGCATTTGCATCTGATTCTGCTTGTTCATAAGATCCACGAAATTCTTCGATCTTTATAATCATCTCATTTCTTCGGTGTTCTAAAGCATCTAACATGGAACCATATTTTCTGTTCATGTCAATTTTTTGTTGAATTTCAGCTTTTTCGCCTGGACTTTTGGAGTCAACCAAGGCTTGAAATAAGTTAGAGCGAATGTCGGTGGAAACAACTCCTAGATTTGACAAACTATCTAGTATGGTCAGAATCGAATCTCTTTCAGCTTCAAGCTGACGCATTTTTCGCTTATTAATTTCAAACGCTGGTTTCGTTCGCTCATTAATCATTTCGTTTTTTACCGTATCGATTAGGTCCACAATATCATTTGCCATTTTGGCTGCAAGCTCGGGGTATTTATCCAAAACGTCTATCTGAATAGAACCATATTTCGTACGACTAAATGTAAAATGCCCGTTGTATTCTTGATTTAGCTTGTAATTTTTATTTGTCTCATCTGGTTCAATTTCATAATGCTTCAACAAGTCATATTTTTCGACAATTCGATTTTTTATACGTGCTGATTGTAAAATTTGCACCAACTGTTCTGCTTGTTCTTCCTCTCCAAAATCCATAGCTGCGGCTTTCACGTTTCTTTGTTCAGAGAACGAAACATTGCTTGATGCAGCTGGGAAAACAATTGCTGTTGAAAGGTAGAGAGGTGTAATAAGTAAAGAAACAATTACTGAAATCACAAATGCAATTCCAGTGAAAACCATTAGAGGCTTTCTTTTTTGCCAAATGAATTGAAAAAGGTTATTTCGTTCCTCGTTGAGATTAAGGTCTTTATTTTCCATAAAAAAAATTCAGCGCGAAGTTAGGGTTTTTCTACAAGTTATACTAAAAACCTGAGTTCGATTCTAAAATTGAAATTCAGATTAACATAAAAATCTGTTAGACAAGACGTTTACTCGAAAATTTAGCGGGCTAAATTGAGAGGGAACAACGCAGTATAACTGGTTTTTATTTAAAGCTTAGTACTAATCCGCTGATAAACAACGATTTACTTCACAACACTTTTTCGATTTATCCCGATAAATCTTCAAAATAGTTGTTCGTAACTCATTGTTTCTGAGCGACCTGAATCCAATTTTATAAATCGAACTCAGGTTAAAAACTAAATTTCTAGGAATTTATTTGAAATTAGGGTTCCTTAAGGCCAAATCTTTTAAATTTTTCAAATTGATAAAAGATAAAAGGAACATAAGAGATACTCCAATTATAAGTTGTGAAATAATTAAATAAATTCCGCTTGATTGCCATTTTGAGGCCAAAAAGAGCAATGTGATAAAAATCGAAAAATTGAAAATGGTTTTAAGTGAAACTGCTAGTTTAAAGACTTTTAAACAATATATAAATTGGATCAATGAAATACATGTTTGAGTAACAAAAGAGGCAAAAGCTGATCCCGTCGCACCATATTCAGGAATTAAATAAAAGTTAAGTCCAACATTGAGTATGATTCCAAAGGCAGAAGAAATATTGAGTAATCGCAAGTTTCCGTTGGCGGTGAGTAATGTACCAAAAATAAAATTCATACATATGGCAAGAAAACCGAACATTAACCATTGAAATGCGGGTACTGATTCACTCGCTTTGTCGTAAATTAATCCCAAAAGAAAATTTGCATTAAAAACCGTGACGACCACAATTAAAATTGCCCCCGACATCAATAAATTTCCTGAGGATTTTAAAAGGGGTTTTACACCATCCAAGTCGCTTTTTAATTGCTTCGAAAACATAGGAAACAATAACCCGGCGAATATCATTCCGAACATATACAAGGCATCAAGTAATCTGAATCCTTGTGCAAATATTCCTGATTCATAGGCGCCATTTGGATGAATTCGCTCGAGCATAACTCCATCCATTCGTGTGTAAAGCGTCATTAGAACAATTAAAACGGCATAGGGCAGACTCTTTTTGATAAAAGTTAAACTGAAATTCAAGTCCCAATTAATAAATGGTTTTTCAACATGTTTTAATAGTAAAAATAGCGAGACACAAAACGTACTGAAATAACAAAAAAACTGAATCCAAACGAATAGTTCAATTGTCATTTTCATTTTTGTAAATGATAAAAACAAGAACATGCCACCGACTAAAATGAGTAGAAAACGATCTAAAACGGATATCAAAGCGTCTAGTTTAAAAAAATGAAATCCGGAGAAATGACTTCTGCAGTAGGCGGTCGACATCACAAAAAACTGGTTGATTCCCAAAATCATCATGATAAATAGTGCTTTCGAAGAATAGTTTAAAACAAAAGCGAAGATCATTAAAACAGAGAAATAAATCAAAAACAGAATCAACCGAAAGGTGAAAATCTTTCCAAAGTAGCGTTTTGCTATTTCCGGTTTTTGAGCAATACTTTTGATCGTATAATTGTTTATACCAAGATCAAGAAGCATGTTCAATATTACGGATAAATTCAAAAGTGAGAAATAAAGTCCATATTCCTCAGGACCAACCCGATTTTGAACGGTCGCGTCTATTCCAAACAGCGCTAGCGGTTTTATTAGGAGATTTAAAAAAATCGTTATAAGTAGGCTAGAAAGAAACGTTTTTTGCATTTAGTTACATCTATTCCTTCACTAAAAGCTTAAAACCAACTCCGTGTATATTCATGATTTCAATATTTGGATCCTCTTTTAAAAGTTTCCTTAGCTTCGCAATGTATACATCCATGCTCCGTCCATTGAAATAGTTATCGTCGCCCCAAACTGCTCGAAGTGTGGCATTTCGATCCAATATTTCATTTTTATTCTTTATCAAAAGGTTTAATAGTTGATTCTCCTTTGTTGTCAACTTTTTATCACCTTCAGCTAGTTTCAAAATGCTTAATTCCGGTTCGTAAGGAATTTTACCAATGAAAATTTGCTCTTTTACATTTTTGACTTCTGGGGCTACGCGTTTTAAAATAGCATTCAATCGGGCTAATAACTCTTCCATGGAGAAAGGTTTGGTCAAATAATCGTCAGCACCAATTTCAAATCCTTGTAATTTGTCTTCCTTCAGTGATTTGGCAGTTAAAAACAAAATTGGAACTTGCTTATCAATTTCACGAATTTCTTTAGCTAATGTGAATCCATCCATTTCAGGCATCATGACATCAAGTATCAAAAAATCGAATTTCGTTTTGGATCCTGTAAATTTTTCGTATGCTAATTTTCCATTTCGAGCTAAATTAACAGCAAATCCTTTTCCTTGTAAATAGGTAAATAATAATTGTCCGAGATTTTCATCGTCCTCCGCTAGTAGTATGTTTAATTTCTTTTCCATTTTGATTTTGTATTAAATGTTACAATAAATGTTGATCCTTCTCCAAATTGACTTTTCACTTCAATATTCCAACCATATTCTTCACAAATTGATTTAACGTAATTTAAACCTAATCCAAATCCTTTTACATTATGAATGTTACCAGTAGGAATGCGGTATAGTTTATCGAATATCTTAGGAAGAAATTCCTTTTTTATTCCGATTCCTTTATCACTAACGCTCAATTCGAATGTTTTAGTGTTTTTTATAATTGAAATATTTATTTCTGGAATTTCCTTGCTATACTTAATCGCATTGTCAATCAAATTAGCAATTAGGTTTGTAATATGCATTTTGTCCGCAAACAATTCGAACTCATTTCCATCAGACATAAAATTTATGGAGCCATTGGAACCTTGGATTCTAAATTGTGCATTCGAAATTAGATTCTCAATGAGTTCTTTCAAATTAATCTTCTCGATGTTTGCTTTTATTTCTCCCTTATCGATTACTGCGCTTTGAAGGATGCTTTCCACCAATAATTCCAATCTTTTATTCTCTTGCTGAATCATTTTAACAAATGGCGCAGTTTCGTTCTGACTATTTTCTTTAATTAAGTCGGAATCGCCAAGTGCCTCACAAGCGAGTGAAATTGTTGCTATTGGAGTTTTGAACTCATGAGTCATGTTAGAAATGAAATCTGTTTTCATCTCCGAAAGTTTCTTTTGCTCCAATATTGTTCTAAACATAAACACGAGTGCAATTATAATCATTATAACCAGGAGGATTGTTACAACTAAAGATGCTTTCATTTCTTTAATTATATATGCATTTTTCTTTGGGAAGTAAATATGTAAATATAAGTTTTCGTCGAGGGAATTACTTGGAAAAAGGTTTGTTTTAGATGATTTATCAATGGAAATATTTTTGTCATATGCTTTTGGTCTTACGCTAAAATTAATTTTAGTCCCAAATTCATTTAAAACAGCGAATCTGTAATCTTTTGGAAGATCCTCCTTGGATAATTCCATTTGAATAACAGAATCTAAAAAGATTGGGTCGATGCGCGTTTGAGGAGTTTGATATACATTATCTTTAAATGCTTGAATCATCATTTCATTGATGAACTTTGCTTTTTTAAAGATTTGCTGAAGGACTTTTTGGTTAAGCTGTATTGTTAATTTTCCTTTGTCGGAAGTTGGAATATTTATCCCGTGATTTTGGACCAAATCCCTGATTTCTCGAACATCTCTAGCTAAAACCTTTTGTTCAGCAGTAACACCAGAAATTGAATCATATGCTTTCCCTCGAATGACAAGGTAATTTTCTAATTTTCCATTAACGAAAAGGCTTGTATCTTCAATTGCGATTGATTCGTTGGCGGAGATTAAATTCTTAAATTCTTGACGAAGAACATCTTTGTAGTGACCGCTAAAATCACGATTTACAATTTGAAGATACCGTCTTAAGTCTTCAGCTTTTTCATGTCGAAAGGCAATTTTATCTAAACAAGTGTGAACATTGTTTTTAAATTGTGTAGTTTTTCGATCATAGAGTTGTATCATTTGAAATGCCTGAATAATCAGCAGGCAGAGCACCGATATAACAAGTAGGATAGAGGCTAAGCTTAATCGGATCTTTTTCATGGCAACCCTACGAAGCTAAAAAATTTTCAAGGAGAAGCTTATTTCCCTTAACCTTTTTTAACAGCTGATTAACGTATCAAGGTGACGTGACCAACCACAATTTTTCGTTCGTCTTTTTTAGGGTTTTTATAAATGATTTTATAGGTATATGAATTATCTTGCACATCTCTTCCATTCATCCCGTAAGAACCATCCCAGCCCAGATTGACATCATGTGTTTCAAAAACAATTTCGCCCCATCGGTTGAAGATAAGCATCTCAAAGTTGTAGGGATCAAAACCTGTTGTGAAAATAGGCTTGAAAGTTTGGTTGAAGTTATCCCCGTCAGGTGTAAATGTATTTGGAATATAAATATTTTCCCCTTCATCGTATGGAATATAAACCTGCACAACATCCATACAACCATGAGCAGTGAAAGCGGTTAAGGTTACTAAATATCCTTGAAGCGTATTCATAAACAAGTGATCCGGATTTAATTGATTTGAATTGCTATCATCTCCAAAATCCCATGAATAACTTGTTGCTCCTGTTGATGTATTATTAAACGAAATCGTTTGATTATCTTGTGTAAAAACATTTGGAGAAATTGTAAACGAAGCATCTGGCAAACTTTCCACACATATATAATCTTGCAATGTCATCGAATTCGAACAGCCGTTTTCTGACGCCGTTAACGTGATGTCATAACATCCTCCTTGTATGAATGTATATTGAGTGGAAGCACCATTGAGTGTTTGGCCATTACCCAAGGACCACGAATACGTTCCGTTAGCAGACCCAGTATTTGTAAATTGAACAGTAAGCGGTGCACATCCTGTTAATTGATCAGCAGTAAAGTTTATTGTAGGACTAGGGTTGATTGTAACAGTTCCTGAGGCTGCAGTACTTTGACATCCATTAAGCGAATAAACGACAGA
>VGML01000135.1 GCA_016866415.1 Bacteroidota bacterium
GATGACTTGCAATTAGAAGTTTTAAAATTTCTTGGGCTGCCTTTGAAATTTTCGTTCCAGGGCCATAAATTCCAAAAACACCAGCATTCTCTAAAAATGAATAATCTTTTTGAGGGATTACTCCACCTGCAATTACCATGATATCCAAACGATCCAATGACTTTAACTCTTCAATGACAGCAGGAACTAAAGTTTTATGTCCTGCTGCAAGAGAAGAAACACCAAGAATGTGTACATCATTTTCAACCGCCTGTTTAGCGGCCTCTTCAGGTGTTTGGAATAAAGGTCCGATATCAACATCGAAACCGATATCAGCAAATGCTGTTGCGATAACTTTAGCCCCTCTGTCATGACCATCCTGACCCATTTTTGCAATCATAATTCGTGGTCTTCTTCCCTCTAATTTTGTGAAGGTAACTACCAATTCAATCGCTTTCAGAAAATCCTCGTCTTTCATTGCTTCTTTTGAATATACCTGACTAATTGCTCGTATTGTGGCTTTGTACCGACCGTAAACGTTTTCCAAAGCAAGTGAAATTTCACCAAGTGTGCAGCGTGCTAAAGCACATTCTACTGCTATTTCTAATAAGTTTCCTTCACCACTTCGAGCACACTCCTCAAGTTTTGCTAATAAGTCATGCACTTGGTTTTGATCCCGAGTTAACTTCAATTCGTTGAGTCGATTAACTTGTTCTGCACGAACTTTGGAATTATCGATTTCTAAAATATCAATGTCTGTTTGCTCTTCAACTTGAAAGCGATTTACACCAACAATAACATCTTTTCCTGAATCAATTCTGGCTTGTTTCTTTGCTGCCGCTTCTTCGATTCGCATTTTTGGAATTCCCGTTTCGATTGCTTTAGCCATTCCTCCCAATTCTTCAACTTCTTGAATCAATTTCCAGGCTTCATCAACCAATTCAGATGTTAATTTTTCAACGTAATAACTTCCTGCGAATGGATCGATAAATGAAGTTATTCCAGTTTCTTTTTGGATATATATTTGTGTATTTCTAGCAATTCTGGCTGAAAAATCTGTGGGCAAGGCAATTGCTTCATCTAGTGCATTAGTGTGCAATGATTGGGTTCCACCCAGGGTCGCAGCCATAGCCTCGATACATGTTCTAGCGACATTATTAAACGGATCTTGTTCTGTTAAAGACCATCCAGAGGTTTGACAATGGGTTCGAAGTGCAGTAGATTTTTTATTTTCTGGATTAAATTCATTAACAAGTTTGGCCCAGAGCAATCTTCCCGCTCTCATTTTCGCAATCTCCATGTGGTGATTCATGCCGATTGCCCAAAAGAAACTCAGACGTGGTGCAAAATTATCAATTTTTAGACCTGCTTTAATTCCTGTTCGAATGTATTCAACTCCATCTGCTAAGGTATATGCTAATTCAAGCGCGGCAGTTGCCCCGGCTTCTTGCATATGATAACCTGAAATTGAAATCGAATTGAACTTCGGCATTTTTTGCGAAGTATACTCGAATATATCAGCAATTATGCGCATCGAAGGAACTGGAGGATATATGTAGGTATTTCGAACCATGAACTCCTTCAAAATATCATTTTGAATTGTTCCCGCCAGTTTTGAAGCCTCAACACTTTGCTCTTTAGCTGCAGCAATGTAAAAAGCCATAATCGGTAAAACTGCTCCATTCATGGTCATCGATACGGACATTTCGCCAAGTGGAATCTCGTTGAAAAGCACTTTCATGTCTTCGATGGAATCTATGGCGACACCTGCTTTTCCGACATCACCTATTACACGAGGGTGATCCGAATCATAACCTCTGTGGGTGGCTAAATCGAAAGCGACAGAAAGTCCTTTTTGACCGGCTGCAAGGTTTCTTCGGTAGAAAGCATTGGATTCCTCAGCAGTTGAAAATCCAGCATATTGTCGAATGGTCCATGGTTTAGAAACATACATTGATGCGTAGGGGCCTCCCAAATAGGGCTCTATTCCAGATAAATAATTTAAATGATTGAGATCTTCAACATCCGTTTGGGTGTATTCCGAATGAATGGAAATATTTTCTGCGGTTTCAAATAATAAACGTTCTGAAAGTTCAATCTTCGATTTCTGAAAATCAATTTCGCCAAGTTCTTTTCGCTTCATCTTAATTGCAATTTTCGAAAATTAAGTAGGGTAGTTCCAAATACATTTTTTCTTTCGTCCATGAATTAGTTTCATCAGTTGGATTTAAGAAACAATTTACTCCAATCAATTCCAATTTCTTTTCATTGAATTTCTTAATTCGCTTGTTTCGTGTTTCAGAAATGGTTTTTCGAATGAAGTCAATTTTAGCTGTCCCATTAACCGACTCAAATTTCTCCAATGTTTTTAAAAAATCCCAAGCTTTCAAAATAATTTGTTCGGTCAATAATTCAACCGTATTGCTTCCTTTCAGCGGATTTTTTACATAATCGAAATAACTTTCTTCTTTAAGCATATTTGAGATATTCAAAGCCATTCTTCTTGAAAAATCAGTTGAACCTTTTGCAGACAGCCCATCATATGGACCAACTGTTAATTCAGAAACTCCACCGGAAATCGCTGCCATGGCTTCCGTAGTTTGTCTTAATAAATTCGTATGCGGGTCTTTCAGTGATTTGTTTCCATATCCGATTTCGGCAGTGAAATGGAGTTCGGGGTTAATTTGATAAAGATTACATAATTGATTTACAAGCCATTTTGCTGCTCTTATTTTAGCAATTTCTATGAAATAATTTGAACCAATACCCAGGTGAAAGTTGAATTTCCTTGCATTCGTATGATTAATCAAAATCTCATGAAATGTTGACAGCATTACTCCAATTTCTTGCCATGTGTTTGCGCCAATTTGTTGAAGTTCAAACCCGTTTATGAGAAAAGAATCATTTTCATTAGAATCAATTTCCTCCGCGAGCGGATCAATTACTAAATCGATCTGTTCAATTCTGGTTTCAATAGCAAATTTTACATATGACTCATGTTCTTTTTTACTTGAAATGGAAATCCGTGAATGGATATATTCGAATTCAATATCCTTGAAAAGTTTGTTCCAATTGGTGTTGGAATTTTTAATATCAAAAAATAAACTGTCAGCGCCCTGCATCAAAGCCTTTAAGCAAGATTGATTCGCTTCAACTTCGTCTTTGACTTCGATTCTGAAACAATTTTTCCACTCGTTTGAAATTCTGATTTCAGGTGTTTCAAATGATTTAGAAGTTACTTGGGTAATGTCAAATTCAATTTGCTCAATTTCATTTTTGTAGAGGATTCGATCTTTATTTTCTTTTAATTCTGAGATTATTTTTTCTCTCCATAAATCTCTATCAGGTAATGTGAATTGAAACTCCATGCGTAATTTTCGATTGTTTAGTCAAAGATACAATTCTAGGATGAAAATTATTGATATATTAATTTATTCTTTCATTAATTTTAGAACATTCAAATTTGAAAACTATGAGTTATCCGTATCAAATAAAATCGCTTGATGATTACAACAATCATTACAAACAAAGCGTGGAACAACCGAATGAGTTTTGGGGAGAAATTGCGAATCATTTTGTTTGGAAAAAGAAATGGGATGAGGTTCTTAATTGGGATTTCAAAAAACCGTCAGTAAAATGGTTTGAAGGTGGGAAACTCAACATCACAGAAAATTGTTTGGATCGCCATTTAATAGACAAATCGGATGTTCCTGCCATCGTTTTTGAAGCCAATAATCCGAATGAAGAAAAAGTAGTTTTAACGTATCGCGAACTCTATGATCAAGTGAATCAATTTTCAAACGTACTAAAAAACAATGGTGTAAAAAAAGGAGATCGTGTTTGCATTTACATGGGTATGATTCCGGAATTAGCCATTGCAACGCTGGCCTGTGCGCGAATTGGAGCAATTCACTCGGTTATTTTTGGAGGATTTTCAGCACAGGCAATTGCCGATCGTTTGGAAGACGCAAAAGCTGAATTTATTGTTACTTGTGATGGTGCTTTTCGCGGAGCTAAAGACATTCCCCTAAAAAATGTTGTTGATGATGCTTTGATTGGAAATCATACGGTTAAAAAAGTAATTGTTTACCAACGAACTCATACACCGGTGAACATGTTGAAAGGTCGTGATTTTTGGTGGAGTGACGAAATGGAAAAAGTTGTTCAACAAGGACAGTTTTTTTGTGAACCCGAAGCGATGGATGCAGAAGATATTCTTTTCATTCTCTACACTTCAGGATCTACGGGTAAACCAAAAGGAGTAGTTCATACAACTGCGGGTTATATGGTTTGGACGAATTACACCTTTGTCAATGTTTTTCAATACCAACCTGAACAAGTTCATTTTTGCACTGCCGACATTGGCTGGATTACAGGCCATAGTTACATTGTTTACGGCCCATTAAGCGCAGGAGCAACGACACTCATGTTTGAGGGAATTCCAACGTGGCCGGATGCAGGTCGTTTTTGGGAAATCGTTCAAAAACACAAGGTGGATATTCTTTATACTGCCCCAACTGCTATAAGAAGTTTGATGGGTTTTGGCCTCAATACAATTAATGACAAGGATTTGAGTTCCTTGAAAGTCCTGGGTTCTGTTGGTGAGCCAATTAATGAAGAAGCTTGGCATTGGTATCACAAAAACATCGGAAAGGAAAATTGTCCAGTGGTTGATACATGGTGGCAAACAGAAACGGGTGGAATTATGATTTCTAATATGGCAAATGTCACACCTGGTATTCCATCTTATGCGACACTTCCGCTTCCAGGTGTTCAGCCCTGTCTAGTAGACGATTCTGGAAAAGAAATTGAGGGAAATGACGTTTCTGGGAATTTGTGTATTAAATTTCCATGGCCGGGCATGATTCGGACAACTTATGGCGACCATGAACGATGTCGTCAGACGTATTTTTCGGTTTATGAAAATAAGTATTTCACTGGCGACGGATGTTACCGTGATTCAAATGGGAATTACCGAATTACGGGTAGGGTAGATGATGTGTTGAATGTGAGTGGTCATCGCATTGGAACTGCAGAAGTAGAGAACGCGATAAACATGCACACTGGAGTGATTGAAAGTGCGGTAGTTGGTTATCCGCATGATATCAAAGGTCAAGGAATTTATGCTTACGTCATTATTGATGACACCCACGGTGATGCTGAATTAACCAAAAAAGATATTCTCCAAACCGTCACTCGCGTAATTGGCCCAATTGCTAAACCAGATAAAATTCAGTTTGTTCCTGGATTACCAAAAACAAGAAGTGGAAAAATCATGCGTCGCATTTTACGAAAAATTGCCGAAGGAGACACTTCTAATTTAGGAGACACAAGTACTTTGCTTGATCCATCTTTGGTAGATGTTATTAAGAATGGAGCTTTTTGATTGGATTTAGTTGACTCCAAGTAAATTTGTATCTTCGTAAAAAGTTTTTGAATGCGCGTTTATCTTGACAATGCAGCTACTACACCAATTGCACCCGAAGTTGTGGAAGCTATGTTACCTGTTTTAAAGGATACTTTTGGAAATCCATCTTCAACACATTTTTTTGGTCGCAATGCAAAGGCGTTGATTGAAACTTCCCGCAGGACAATCGCAAAACACTTAAATTGTCAGGCCTCAGAAATCATTTTCATGTCAGGTGGAACGGAAGCGGATAACATGGCTATACATGCATCTGTTTTCGAATTGGGAGTGAAACGCATTATTACCTCGAGCATTGAACACCATGCCGTTGGTCATACGGTTGAGGCGCTTGCTCATCACGGACACGTTGAAATGAAACTCGTGAACCTTGATAGCAAAGGAAACGTTAATTTGAATCATTTGGAGGAAATTTTACAGGATGGAATTTCCACACTGGTTTCCATGATGCATGCGAACAATGAAATTGCGACCATGCTTCCGCTGAAAAAAGTGTCGG
>VGML01000136.1 GCA_016866415.1 Bacteroidota bacterium
GATTGCTTGGTAAACGAAGTAAATCCAAAAGACGTTATTCTCAAAACTGAAAGTCCTAATTTAGATATTCTACCATCACATATTGATTTAGTTGGTGCAGAGCTTGAAATGATAAATTTACCGAATCGAGAATATCTTTTGAAACAAGCGCTGGCAAAGGTAAAAGATGATTACGATTTTATACTCATTGATTGCTCTCCTTCACTCGGATTAATAACAGTAAATGCGCTTGTGGCTGCAGATTCAGTTATGATTCCAGTTCAATGTGAGTTTTTCGCATTGGAAGGACTAAGTAAACTTTTAAACACAATTAAGATTGTACAAGGGAGACTTAACCCTGACTTAGAAATCGAAGGCATGCTCCTGACCATGTATGATACGAGATTGCGTTTGGCGAACTCCGTTGTAGAAGAGGTGAAAACTCATTTTCAGGAATTGGTTTTCGATACGGTAATTCATCGAAATACGACCTTGAGTGAGGCTTCAAGTCATGGTGCTACAATCGTAATGCACGATGCGTCTTCAAAAGGTTCCATCAATTATTTGAACTTTGCTCGGGAAATTTTGCAGAAAAACAACCTAACAAAAATAGAAAACGGAGATAAATTTATTGAAATCGACCATGAGCTCTAACTCAAAAAAGCAACCGGCTCTTGGTAGAGGTTTGGGAGCATTGCTTCAGAGCAGTGAAACCGACATAACTTCCGTAAATGGAGCTACTGCAGGATCAATTGCCATGTTGCCGATTTCCTCAATAGAGGCAAATCCTTTTAATCCTAGAGTTCACTTCGAAAAAGAAGCATTAGACGAACTTTGCAAGTCGATTCAAATTCATGGCATTGTTCAACCATTAACTGTTCGCAAACTCGGAAGGGACAAATACCAAATTATTTCCGGAGAACGCCGTTTTCGAGCCGCTCAATTAGCCGGATTACAAGAGGTTCCTGCTTACATTCGAATAGCCAATGACCAAACGATGTTAGAAATGGCCTTGGTGGAGAACATTCAGCGAGAAAACCTTAATGCGATTGAAGTTGCTTTGTCATATGAACGTTTATTGGAAGAATGTAATTTGACGCAAGAACAATTAAGCGAGAAAGTTGCAAAATCAAGATCAAATATTGCGAATCACATTCGTTTGTTAAAATTGCCTACTGAAATACAAGTTGGAGTTAGGGATAATTTAATTTCCATGGGACATGCGCGTGCACTTTTAGCTTTGTCCAGCCCTGAAGAACAGATCACACGTTTTAATCAAATTATCGAAGAAAATCTGTCAGTAAGAGCAATTGAGAGTTTGGTTAAAAATGAACCTGTTGTTACCAAGACTCCTGTAACAAAAGCATCTTTCCTAAATTCGAATCAAAAGGTTTTTAAGGAATTTTTAAGCGATCGATTGTCTGCTAAAGTATCCATTCAAAAAACAGGAACTGGGACTGGTAAGCTTTCCGTGTATTTTAATTCCGAAAGTGATTTAAACCGAATTATTGAGCTTCTCAAACGTTGATGAAACGAATTCTTATTCTTGTTCTTCTCACTTGTAATTCGATAGCTAACTGTCAAATAGATTCCTTAAAAAAAGACTCAATTCCACATCCATATAAAAAAGCAATGCTCTACTCAGCTTGTCTTCCTGGAGCCGGACAGGTCTACAACACAATAAATTCAAAAGTTGGCCCGAAAAAAGCCTATTGGAAGGTTCCACTAATTTATACAGCACTCGGAACAGCCAGTTATTTTTTGATTTCTAATCAATTGACTCAGAAATCATTGAAAGATGAATATTCTTTTCGAATCAACAACAATAATCAAACACTGAATCAAACATGGGAACCATACGATAATCAGGCTGTTTTAACTCTTTATCGTCAATACCTGGACTGGCGAGATTTATCAATACTTGGATTAGCAGCAATCTATTTTATTCAAATCGCGGACGCCGGTGTTGAGGCGCATTTCTTAAACTTTGATGTAAGCGATAATCTGAGTATGCGTGTTAATCCTGTGTTAATGAACTCTAAAACCGCAGGAATTCAACTTGAGTTTTCTCTGCGTTCCAAGTAAAAGACTATTTTTGTTAAAATGAAGATTGCATTAATTGGATATGGAAAAATGGGAAAAGCGATTGAAGAGGTTGCAATTTCTCGCGGTCATGAGATTACGCATCGCATTTCCAGTTCAAATCCTATCCATACGATTGATTTATCAGATTCTGATGTCGCAATTGAATTCACGAAACCCGATTTAGCAATAGAACACATTCACCATTGCATTAATAAAGAAATACCCATTATTGTAGGAACGACTGCTTGGCAGGAGAAATTAGCGGAAGTCTGTGAATTCGTAAATTCAAATAATGGTGCTTTGCTTCATGCAAGTAATTTTAGTATTGGAGTAAATATCTTTTTCGAATTAAACAAAACGCTCGCGAGATTAATGTCGAATCACCCTGAATATAAAATTGAAGCTGAGGAGATTCATCACGTTCAAAAATTAGATGCTCCAAGTGGAACGGCTGTTTCACTATTAAATGATATTCTAAATGAGAATATCAATTATTCTGATTGGCAACTCGTCTCTGATTTTAACGAAGCAAATACGAACAAAATTCCGGTTATCGCAAAAAGAGAACCTGATGTCCCTGGTACCCACGAAATAATTTATTCTTCAGAAATTGACACTATAACTATAAAACATGTCGCTCACAACCGAAAAGGTTTTGCCCTTGGGGCTGTTCTAGCAGCAGAATTCCTTTATGGAAAATGTGGTGTTTTCACAATGAGCGATGTACTAAAAATTTAAGATTATGAGTTTTATTATTTTTTATCTTTTTATTCTTGTTCACCCTTATTTAGCAATGTGGTGGAAGATTTTTCCAAAAGCAGGCCGAAAAAGTTGGGAGGCCCTTATTCCACTGTACAATTACTTTATTGTTTTTAAAATTACATGCAGTAAACCTTTTTGGTCCTTGCTTTTGGTTTTTCCAGGGGTTCATTTGGTGATGTGGGCAACTGCTAATGTCAGTTTTATTAGACGTTTTGGATTTTATTCGTTAACAGATACGCTGCAAGGCATTTTCTTTCCTTACCTAATTTTTAATAAAATCGCAAACAAAGAGGCAACTTTTGGGACCGAAACAAATTGGTCAAATTCGAGAGAAATTGAAAATAGAAAATGGGGAGATCACCTTATATACTTTCTTTGTATACCGATCATTGGGCATTTGATTACAACGATTCTTGATGCTGTCACGAGAGAAAAGCCCGGAATGAAATCGCGTGTCAAAGAATGGGGAGACTCCGTTTTATTTGCTCTTGTAGCAGCTAGTGTAATACGAACATACGTTTTCGAACCTTTTCAAATTCCAACGGGCTCAATGGAAAAAACACTATTAGTAGGAGATTTTCTTTTTGTTAACAAAGTAGCCTACGGACCAAAAGTTCCTGTAACGCCCCTTTCCTACCCATTATTTCATAATACGGTTATGTTACCAATGGTTGGACCCTTGAAAATTCAAACGTATACAACTATAGAGAAAGGTAAATACACGCGTTTACCAGGTTATGCAAAAATCCAACGTAACGATGTGGTTGTATTCAATTATCCTTCAGGTGACACTGCAATTTATGACCCCAGAATGCCAGATGGTTTGATGGGACATGATTACCATGGTATTCTAATTAATGAGGCAATTTACCAATATAGCGGTTCGTCAGAAAGAAATCAACAATATCAATTTTTAAGATCGGAATACATTAAATTTGGGAAATCAGAAAGCCAAGCGGATAGTTTAGCTAATATAATGTCTTTTATGAATTTTATTGAAAATCCAAATCCTTGGAAAATTCTTGCCAAGGAAAAGTTGGCCAATGGTGAATTTCCAGGTGAACCGAATGACCAATTTCACGGAGGTTTAATCTATCGTCCCGTAGACAAACGTGAAAATTATATCAAGCGTTGTGTTGGAATTCCTGGAGATAAAATAAAAGTAATTAACTCGATTCTTTATGTGAACGGAAAACCGGCAAAAATATCAAAGCATCAATGTCTGCAGTATAGTGTTTCTAAAAAGACGGTAACTTTTCCTAGCGCTGAAGAAATGGAGTCGAGATACGGCTTGGAAAATGATCCAAATGGCGCTCGCATGGATTTTGATGATCGATCAATTGATGAGTATTTATTAACAGTTACAGGCGAGGAAAAGGCCAGAATTAAAAAAGATTTTACATCAGCGAAGTTTTCAATTTATATTCCGACAATCGCCAAACCCATCAATGAATCGAGTGCCTACGATTTATTGGAAAATGTAAAAACATACCCTAAAGATTTTTATATACCGAACACACCTTACAACTTCGCTGAAATTCAAATTCCATCGCGAGGGCAGAAAATAAAAATAAATAAGGATAATATTGCTTGGTATCGTAGAATCATAACGGCATACGAAGGACACAAACTCGAAGAAAGAAAAGACGGAAGCATTCTAATCGATGGAAAAAAAGTAACAACTTATACTTTCGCCATGAATTACTATTGGTTGATGGGAGATAATCGTTACAATTCTGCAGATTCGAGGGTTTGGGGTTTTGTCCCTGAAGACCATGTAGTTGGACGAGCTTCACTTGTTTGGCTATCAAGTAGTTCGTATAAAGGCATACGCTGGGAGCGCATTTTCAAGTGGATTGATTGATGAATGAATTTCCTACGGCTTATTTTCCTTCAATTTCCTATTTGAAAGAATTTTATGGCTGTTCGAATCCTTTGATTGAAATCCATGAAAACTTTCCAAAACAAACCATCCGCAATCGCTGTGAAATTTTAACTTCAAACGGAATTCTTACCTTATCGATTCCTGTTCTACATAATTCAAGTGGGAAACAGCTTACAAAAGATGTTCAAATAGATTATTCCAAAAATTGGCAAACTGACCATTGGCGAGCGATTCAATCTGCTTATGCTTCAGCACCGTATTTTGAAGACTATTTCGAAGAAATAAAATTTCTAATTAATCAAAAAAGTAAATTTCTTATTGAAAAAAACGAACGAATACTTGGATTTGTTGAATCAACTTTAGAGGTCAAATCTAACTTTTCCTTTACTAAACAATTCGAGAACCAAATAGTAAATCAGAAGAACCTCTTTATTGATCGCAATTTGAATGATATTAATTATTACCAACAAGTCTTTAGTTACAATGTACCATTCGTTCCGAACTTGTCCATTCTCGACTTAATTTTTAACGAAGGCCCTTTCTGTCGAAATTGGATTTTAACTCCCGAAAATTAGTCCATGACTAGCTTTTGACTGGAACAATTTATTCCATTTTACTCTAACCAAACTTGGATTTTTTAAATCAGAATTAGTAAGGAGCAAATCACCATTTGGAAAAAACGTCATTGCTTTTGGTCGAGAAAACAATTCTTCGCTCAAGGTGGTGAAGTTAACAACCTGTCCAAATTGATTATAGACAGCTAAACTTCTATTCGCACTGGACAAAATATAAATCTCATTTGTTTTTGGATGAACTGCAATTACATCAGGTTTAAAAGTAAAAAACTGGATAGAGTCTGTCTGTTTATTGATAGGGTTTGTAGGTAGGGTTATATTATTGCTAATCGCAAATAGTTCAATTTCTTCTGGTTTAATTTCAAAAAGCGGACGCTCACTCATTTTTCTTTGATTGAGGTTAAAAGTATAAATCAAGTGATTTTGAACATCGTTTTCTATGTCTGATTCCGCAACAAAGAATAAACGTTTAGTTTGCTCGTGAAGACACATTCCGGATGAAATCCAACTTTTTTCACGAAGTGATTCTGTGACAATAGAAGAGGAATCATAAGGTGGAAGCAAGAAA
>VGML01000137.1 GCA_016866415.1 Bacteroidota bacterium
TTGGCAGTTGAATGATTGTTGGCCTGCTCCAACTTGGTCGAGTATCGATTTTTATGGAAATTGGAAGGCCCTGCATTATTCAATTCGGGATGATTATCGTGATTTAGCTTTGTTAAAACAATCAACTGAAAAGGGCGAAATCATTTGGCTGAAATCTGATTTAAAAGAAAAACAGAAAGTCAACATCAAAATCGAAACCTACAATTTGGAAGGAAAATTGGTTGAATCGAAGGAAACCCCAATAGTAATTAATTTTCAGGATAAAATAGAAATTTGGAACCAATCAAAAGCAAAATATTCAATTGATGTTTTAATTCGTATATCAATTGATTCAATTTATTCACGTGATTTTTTAATTAGTTCAAAAAAAACATTTCCAATACCAACGGTGAATTTGAAACTTGAAAATATAAATCCTATCACAAAAACCTTTGATCTGAAAATCACCAATTCCGCTTTTTGTGCTGATTTCTGGGTTTATTCCTTAAAACAAGGAATTCGATTTGAACGAAACTTTACCAATTTGCTTCCAGGAACACATACCATTAAAGGAACGTTTCGTGAATTGCCAACATTGAGTGATTTCGGATATTTATTTCGTTGAGGCTACAAACCAATAGAGGATTCAGGTGTTAATCAATTGTGGATTCTCAAAAAGTGAATGTAGTTTGGTTAAAGCGTGATTTGCGTTTCCAAGATCACGAACCTTTGAAATCCGCAATAGAATCGAAAATCCCTTCCATTTTACTTTATGTTTTTGAGCCTTCACTCATGAATCACCATGATTCTGACGTGCGACATTGGCGTTTTGTTTGGCAGTCATTGGTTGATCTAAAATCTCAACTTTCAAAAGAGCAATCCTTGACAATTCTTTGCGGTGAAGCGTTGGAAGTTTTTGAGTCTCTGACTAATTTCTACGAAATTCAATCTGTTTTTTCGCATCAGGAAACTGGAAATCGGTTGAGTTTTGATCGAGATTTGAAATTGAAAGCATTTTTCAAGTCGAAGGGAATTAGTTGGAAAGAAAGTCAAACGAATGGTGTATTGCGTGGGATTCAAAATCGTAAAGATTGGGATAAAAAATGGATGGAATTCATGCATAAACCAATTATTGAAATTAATCCAATTGAACTTGAAACGGTAACTTGTGATAATTCCATTTATATTCAATTTAATTTGGAATCTATTCCTGATGAAATAAAACTTGCTCATCCAAATTTCCAACCGGGAGGTGAATTGAAGGCTTTCAAATACGCCAATAGTTTTTATAATGAGCGACATTACAATTACAGCCGACACATTTCAAAGCCGATGCTTGCACGAACAGGATGTAGCAGACTTTCGCCATATTTAGCCTATGGAAATATTTCGCTTCGTCAGGTATATCAAAGGGCTTTGGAAACGAGAAATAGGGGAGGGAACAAGCGTTCCTTAAGTAATTTCATTTCTCGACTTCATTGGCATTGTCATTTTATTCAAAAGTTTGAAACGGAGTGTGAGATGGAATTTCGAGCGGTAAATGCAGCGTTTGAAGATCTCGGAAAGGAGAAAAATGAAAACTACATTCAGGCTTGGCAACATGGAAAAACGGGAATTCCATTAATTGATTCTTGCATGCGCTGTGTTGTTGAAACCGGTTATTTAAATTTTCGAATGCGCGCAATGGTAGTTTCCTTTTTCGTTTACAATTTATGGCAAGATTGGCGCGATTTACATTTTTTAGCCCGACAATTTTTGGATTACGAACCTGGAATTCACTATCCACAAATTCAAATGCAGGCAGGATTAACAGGAGTTAATACGCTGCGTATATACAATCCCATCAAAAATTCAGAGGAACATGATCCAGATGGTGAATTCATTAAAAAGTGGATTCCAGAATTAAAAGATGTGCCAGCAAGTTTAATTCACGAGCCATGGAAAATGAACGAAATGGAACAAACGTTTTATAATTGCACAATTGGAGTTGATTATCCATTCCCAATTGTTGACATTGAAGAATCTCGAAAATATGCCTCTAATTATATGTACGAAATAAAAAAATCGTATTTCTCAAAGCAAAACGGATTGAAGATTTTAATGAAGCACGTTTCGCCTGAACGAAATACAAATTAACGTTTCCTTTTGCAATTTTAATTTTGTTGTAGGTTAAATTATTTTTAAAAAAAGATTATTTTTAGTCTATGGATTTCATAAGTCAATATAAAAAGCGCGTTCTTTCCCGCTTAATATCAGTTGAACCATCTAAATTGAAGGAGAAGATTTTAGAATCTGAGTATTATTTAGTTTCTGAAAAATTAGATGGTTTTTATACGGTTTTAGTCTCGGATTCAAAAGGAATTAAATTATTTAATAAAAGTGGAAGGGAAATCAAAATACCTTCTATTCAATCAATTAAACTTGAAAAGTCATGTGTTTTAGTTGGAGAATTATGCTCTTTTATAAATGATCGTCCTCAAACGCATCGTGAATTAGCCTCAGCAATCGCTAAACCAGATAAGACAGATATTCGTTTCGCTGCATTTGATGTTTTAGGAATAAACGGAAAAGTAATAGATGCAACTGGTATTGAAAAGTATAATCTTTTAAAAGAGCTAGCG
This sequence comes from Bacteroidota bacterium, assembly GCA_016866415.1. Lineage (GTDB taxonomy): Bacteria > Bacteroidota > Bacteroidia > Flavobacteriales_D > Crocinitomicaceae > UBA952. The sequence goes on from VGML01000137.1 coordinate 2,601, forward strand.
AATCAAAAGACTTGTTATACAATAACACAGCATCAGTTTTCAAGCAGAAATGAAGTAGAGGAATTCTACAATAATATTGTTGCTAATTCCGGAGAGGGAATAATTGTAAAGGCAGCAAATGAATTAGCTTATAAAATCAAACCAATTATCACATTAGATTTGGTTGTTTTGGGTTTTTGCGAAGGTATTCAAGAGAAAGCGGGTGTAGTTCGCGATTTATTAATCGGCGTTGCGCTTGAAGATAATTTGTATCAAGTTGTCGGAACTGTTGGGACGGGGTTTACAGCAGAAGATCGAAGCATGTTTTATAAGTCTCTTTCCCCTTTATCCGTAAATAGTACATATACCGAAGTTTCGGGTGCGAAAACAGCGTTTGTAATGGTAAAGCCAGAATGGGTTATTGAGCTTACTTGTTTAGATGTTTTGGGCGAAAATTCAAAGGGAACAATAAAAAGACCAGTTCTTAAATATGATACATCTGGTTTTGATTTAATTGAACAAACTGCAGGAGTAAGTCTTGTTAGTGCAGTATTTATTCGCAAAAGAACTGATAAAACTGTTTCGGTTTCACATTCTGGAAAAGATCAACTTCTCGATTATTTGAATCCTCAAAGTGATTCAGAAAAGACATTGAAATTAGTAGACTCGGAAATTGTTAGTCGTGAAGTATATACTAAAAAAGGTAAAAATGGTGTAATGGTAAGAAAAATGGTTGGCCTAAAAACAAACAAAGAGGAAACTGGATTATTTAGTAAATACGCGGTGTTATTTACCGATTTTAGTTCAGGTCGAGCCGAACCGATGAATCAGGAGATTTTATTATGCGATGATAAAACAAGTTTGGAAAACACCCTTCAATCCCTTCGAGATGAACATGTAAAGGGAGGTTGGAATAAAGTAAATTGAAATGGCAAGAACGATAAAAATTACCCACAAAGGGAAAATATACGAACCTTCGATCCAAGCTTTGAATCGAGATAAATTATACGGTTTTATAGAAAATTTTATTGAGGATGATAAAGGTCAATCCTGTTTTGAAGGGAGCCTATTGGATGATGGTCAAACTTTAATTGGAAAAGGCTGTACAGCAATTAAAGTTTTGGATAATAAAGGATTGGAGGTCAATAAAAAAGAATTGAAAGCAGTTGATACGAATGGGAAAACTTTGAAGGAAGTTTTGTCAGTTTTCGAAACAGGGATTTCTTTAAATGAGGGTTCTTTCGATGATTTATTCGATTTAGAAGTGGATGCTGCATATGATTTTAATTGGTCAGATGACAATACGAAAGCTACGTTTTTAAATGAGATAAAAGGAAAGGTTTTCACCTTTGAATTTAATTACAGAACCGACTACGAAGGAGCAGATGCTGTTTTAATCTCAAATTCTGAAGGTGCCTTTATTTTAAGCGGTAGAAAACTTGAGTTTGAATTTCTTAGTAACAAAAATCAAACTATTCTATCAATTCCTGAATTGGAAGAAGAAAAAGAAGAAGATCAAGAAATCGATTTTTCAATGTTTTAAGTGAAATAGATGAAAAGGTATATCAATTTAATGGATGAAAAGGGAAGGGATGCAAAACTTTTATTTGCAGGAATACCCAAGACTAAAAATGTATTTTATGTCACAGCTAATGGTAGTAAAACAGAATCCGCTCGTGTTTTAAAGACCACACTTACAGGGTCTTATGACGGTTTGATTGCTAGTTATGGCACTAATGATAAAATTGCAGAAGCATTAATTTCTGATAATCCAGAGGTTGATTTGAAACGAACAGGGATGAAAATTTCTGGAACTTCTAGATTGTATATTAATAATAAATTGAAACCTGCATTTCGTGTAAGCATCCGAGAAGTAATTCGAAACACGCAAGGTGATAAAGTGGAAGAGCGAAGACTTTTGGAAAACGAGTCCAATATTATCGACGAAATTCCATTGATGATGGGGCCACTTTATAAGAAATCTGATTTTTACAATAAAGTTGTTTTTGTGAAAAAATATCAGCTTTTCCATGTCAATGGATTAACATTTGAATTTCTTTATGATATTGCAAAAAAGCTTCAAGAAGAAAATTCGTTAATGATGGTTGGTGCTGGAAAAAATGGGAAGGAACCACTTGTTTTTCAAGACGGAGGAAAAAAGTATAGAGGTTTTTTGGAAGGGAGAATTAGTGGTGATAAATATTTGTTAATTCTTCACTTGAGTAATTTGGAATTAAAAGATATAGATTAAAACTACCATTTCAGTTGAAAACCAATATTAAAATTATAGTACCAATTGTCAATAGGTAAGGGTCTATATGAATCAAAATTATGGTCATAATGAACCTGAACTGAAACGTGTTTAGTTACTGCCATAAATAGGTTTAAATCAATAAACCACCTTGGATTTAAAAAATGGCTAAATTTTTCATTCATTGGAAACTGAACAAAAGTACTAGAACTTAAATCGATTCCTTCTTTAAGTTGCACAGCTGTTTTTGCTGTTAAATTTAATCGAGGGATATATCGGTATACGACCTCAAGCGAATCTTGTGCAAACGCAAACGCAGAAACAGATGGATTCCATTTTTCATATTCATAGAATAAACCAATTCCAGCATAAAAATCATCTTTTCTACTTTCCCAAAATCGAAAGCGCGCATTACATCCAGCTAAAGCTCGGTTCTGTAAACCCCAAACGCCATTCCATTGATATTGAATAAAATAATCAGGATAGATAAGTCTTTTATCATTATCCCTTATTCTCATTTGGAAATAACCATTGTTTTCTAAAATGGAAGCACCATTAAAAGATGCGTCAGTTTGCGCAAGAGAAATCCAAACTAAATTTTTCTTCTTAATGAAAAAATCATTTTCTAACTGACTTGAAAATTCTAAAAGATTTCGTTTTTGTTTATCAAGGTTGAAACCGAAATTTACACTAAATAAATTGCGACGAAACGTGGTATCCTGACCATTTTCACGGTCAATATTCAATACTTGGCCTGTTAACCAATTGAATATTGTTGAAACAAATAAAAGACAAAAAAGTATTCTCATATTAAAATTTATTCACCAAATTTTAGCAATCTTTTTTGATGAATTACGCATCGGACGATTTTCTTCAACAGAAAACGAGTTAAAAAATTCTGGACAGTTTTTTAATGGACCATTAACGCGATACATACCGGGAGAATGAGGGTCGTTCGCGATTCTGTTTTTCATTTCTTCATCT
>VGML01000138.1 GCA_016866415.1 Bacteroidota bacterium
GAAATAATAATATTGACGCGATAAATATTCGATGTGCCTACTAAATTTATAAATAGTTATAGGTAAATGGCATTAGCGATTCAAAATTATTGTATAATAAGCTAAAATGAATATATTATTTCAAGAATTCCTGTTCAAATGAATAATTTCATTGAACTCTAATACTTGAATTTTTTCACCTTCTGAAAGAATACGATTTAAAACAGCTTTTGCAATAGTCTTTGCTGAAATGCTGTGATACTTTTTTAGAGATCCAAATAGAAAAATATCAAAAATAGGAGCTAGTTTCTTTGCTATTAGTTCGCCCAAACGAAATTCATTTCGTTTACCAATAAGGAGAGAAGGTCGATAGATGATTGTTTGAGGAAAATTTATTTTGATTATTGCTTGTTCCGTTTCACCTTTTAACTTATTGTAAAATATCTTCGAATTTGAATCTGCTCCAATGGCACTTATCAAATGAACTTGCTGGAAATTTTGTTTTTGTCCTAGTTGAGCAATATTTATTGTCAAGCCAAAATCAATGGCTTTGTATTCCTCTAAATTAGGCGTTTTTTTTCTCGTTGTCCCTAAGCAACAAATGAGTGCATCACCAGTAATCTTACTTTCCAAATCGTTCAAATTCTTAAAGTCGGAAATGACTTCATTCAATTTTGGATGATTTACATTGAGTGATTTACGAACAAGAATTGTTACGTGCCCTATTTCTTTGTTTTCCAGAGCAAGCTTTAAGACTTCGTTTCCAATTAAACCAGATGCTCCTATAATTAAAATGGATTTGGGCATTAAAGTAGTTGAAAATCGATTAAATTTAAGATTTGATCTCTGTTGAATTTACTTTTTTCACCTTCTTACTTAATGATCTAAATAAAATAGAAGGTAAAACCAAAGCGTGAACAATCAAACAAGCATACATCGAAAAAGTCCAAATAAGTGAATCTTGATCTAATGATTTATCATTCTGATTCAAAACATGACATATTTTGTAGTTGAATTTACGTTTAAAAGTGAATAAATCCAACCATGAGTTCGCGCCAAGACAAACTAATTCAACCCAAACTGTTTTACCTGAATTTAATAAATAACTTTTCTTGAGTTTCTCCGATTTGAAGTAAATTAAATTAATATCTGGATCATTTGTAATGATTTTCCTATTGAACTTTCCATTAAAACTTTGTAAAGGGGCACTATATTCTACTGATTCAACGGTGCCAATTTTGATTTTTCTAATACGAGGGTCAGGAACATAGGTTCTTGTCCAATTCCAAACAAATGCAAGGTAGACATATAAAAATATAGAGATTTTGATGTAAAATTTTATCTTTTTATTTTGCATAAGAAATTTAAGAGTTCTAAATTATTAAAAAAGCCACTCAATTGAGTAGCTCTCCCATTTAGTTATTAATTGGATTTAATGTTGTGGGGCATGTCCTTTGCAACAATCTTTTTTCTTCGTTCACTCATTTCCTTTTCCACCAATCCATTTTCCATCTTTTCCGAAATGTGCCATGCAAATTGCTTTTTCTTCAGGCGAGCAACCTTTTTCGTCACACATTTTGGCGCATTCCTCTTTTGTCATTTTAGCACATTTGGACATATCACAATTTTCCTTTTCAGAGCAGGTTGAAGGATCATAAGATGAAGGATCGCAATTTGATTTCATTTCACATTTTTGTTTTCCATGACATGAACCATTCTCTTTTTCATCACCATGGCCGCTTCCCAAGATTGGTGCGATAACCAAACCAACTAAACAAGTTAATTTAATCAAAATATTCATTGAAGGACCTGATGTATCTTTGAATGGATCTCCAACGGTATCACCCGTAACTGCAGCTTTGTGCGCATCAGAACCTTTGTAAGTCATTTCACCATTAATCATTACTCCTGCCTCGAATGATTTTTTAGCATTATCCCATGCGCCACCGGCATTGTTTTGGAAAATTGCCCAAAGAACACCAGAAACAGCCACTCCAGCCATGTACCCACCAAGAACTTCAGCTCCTAATTTCATGTCACCAGAGATAAATCCAGTTCCAAGTCCAATTAAAATAGGAGTTACGATCGTCAAAGCTCCAGGTAGCATCATTTCTTTCAACGCTGCATCTGTAGAAATCTTAACACATTTACCATATTCAGGTGTTCCTGTTCCATCCATAATTCCAGGAATTTCGCGGAACTGACGACGAACTTCTTCAACCATTTCCTTTGCTGCTTTTCCAACAGATTTCATGGCCAATGCAGAAAAAACAACTGGAATCATTCCACCAATAAATAATGCTGCTAAAACAGGCGCTTTGAATATATTAATCCCATCAATTCCAGTAAATGTTACATAAGCAGCAAATAAAGCAAGTGCAGTTAGCGCAGCAGATGCAATGGCAAAACCTTTTCCAACCGCAGCAGTTGTGTTACCAACTGAATCTAATACATCTGTTCTTTGACGAACTTCTTTTGGTAATTCACTCATTTCAGCTACACCACCAGCATTGTCTGCGATAGGTCCAAAAGCATCAATTGCTAATTGCATTGCCGTAGTTGCCATCATTGCAGAAGCAGCGATTGCCACACCATAGAATCCAGCAAGTGCGTATGAGCCCCAAATTGCAGCTGCAAATAGAATTACAGAAGAGAAAGTAGAAATCATTCCTGTTGCTAAACCAGCAATGATGTTCGTTGCAGCTCCAGTCGAGGAATTTTGTACAATATCCAATACTGGTTTTTTACCAAGCGCGGTGTAATATTCAGTAAAGAAGGAAATCAAATAACCCACACCAAGACCTACAAGTGTAGCGTAAAAAATATTTATTCTTGGAATTTCCAAAATCCCTTCACCGAAAAAATTCATGCTTATGACTTCAGGCATCATCCAGTTTACAAGGAAAAAACCTGCGGCTGCCGAAAGAACGATAGAAGCAATATTTCCAATGTTAAGTGCTCTTTGAACATCATTTTCTTTTGCGTCATTACTTGAAATTCTCACAAGGAAAGTTCCAATGATAGATGCTATGATACCAACACCTGCAATCATAATCGGTAACAAGATTGGACCCATTCCGCCAAATTGATCCGTAAATGCTTCACCTGAAGCATCTGACATATCTTTTATGATGTAATTCCCTAATACCATTGAAGCCAATACGGTTGCCACATACGAACCAAATAAATCGGCACCCATTCCGGCAACATCACCAACGTTATCTCCAACATTATCAGCGATTGTAGCTGGGTTTCTTGGATCATCTTCAGGAATTCCAGCTTCAACTTTTCCAACTAAATCAGCACCTACGTCAGCAGCTTTTGTGTAAATACCACCACCGACTCGTGCAAACAAGGCAATTGATTCAGCTCCTAGTGAGAAACCAGCAAGAGCCTCCAGGACCATTGTCATGTCATTGTAAAAATTGCCATTAGGTTTAATGAACATATTTACGAAAAGCATAAAAAACAAAGAAAGACCCAAAACTGCCAATCCAGCAACGCCAAGCCCCATTACTGTTCCTCCCCCGAAAGATACCTTTAGAGCATTTGGAAGGGAAGTTTTCGCCGCTTCGGTCGTTCGAACATTGGCGTCTGTAGCTATTCGCATACCAATGTTTCCAGCAACCGCTGAAAAAACAGCCCCAACAACAAACGCAGGAACAATCATCCAACTTGTAGTTTCTACAACAGTAGAGATACCGAAAAGAGCTGCGGATGCAATAACAACAAAAATTGCCAATAATTGGTATTCAGCACTTAAAAATGCCATTGCGCCCTCCTTGATGCTTTTTGCAATCCCTTGCATTTTGTCATCTCCTGCGTTTTGTTTTTTAACCCATGCCATTTTAACAAGCATGAATAATAAGCCTACTAATGATAAGGCGATTGGAATAATAATCAATGATTTCATATTTCTAGGTTATTTAATAATAGCGGGCAAAAGTAGTTTTTTCTGCCAACCTATGCAAATACGATAGATAAAAAAAAGGGTTACAATTCTTAGTGAATGTGTGCTTGAATCATTGAGATTAACTTATTCAGAGGATATGCTCCAGATTCTCTCCAGAGTTTTTCCCCTGATTTAAAAAGAATCAGTGTAGGAACACCTCGTATTTTTAGTTGTTCAGCGAGTTGTTGGTTCTTGTCGACATCAATCTTTAAGACTCTTATTTTTTCTCCGAAATGTTTTTTGAGGTCATCTAAAACGGGATGCATCATTTTGCATGGGCCACACCAAGTCGCATAAAAATCTACGAGTGTAGGTATATCACTTTTAATTATGTCATTGAATTTACTCATAGCCTAAAATTACTTAAGTGTATTGCATTTATTTGTAGCAATGGATACAAAAAAAGCGGACATTTCCTTTGCCCGCTTCACTTATTATCTTTTAAAGTTATTGTTTTGTATAGGTTGCAGTACATTGACCAGAACCACCAATTGCAGGTAGGTCGTTGTTGTAAGTATAAGTAATCGTAAATTCTGTTCCAGTTGCATTCATTGTTCCTGTTCCAGAATAGGTGATTGTGCCTACACCAGCTGCATCATAGGATTGGTTAGGAACTGTAATTGTTGCACCATTTACGGTTGCATTTGCGGTTCCTCCTGATGCGATTGTTAAACCATCTGGTAAAATGATTGGAATTGATGGAATTGAAATAGAGAACATACCGTCGATAGTCAATGCATCTGCACCACTAATGGAAATTGTAGGAGCACTGTTTAATGGAAAAGCCGCGCCACAATCGCTCGAAACAACCCAATTTGCGACCCAATTATCTAATCCTACAATTACGTGAACTGTTCTTTTAGCAGTTGAGGTTCCATTTGTGTTTGTTGCTGAGTAGGTGATTTCATAGTCCCCAACTGTTGCACTATTGACTTGACCAGTCGTTGTAACAGTTACAGAACTTCCATCTTTATTGGTAGCTGTAGCTCCTTGATCAGTGTATGATGAGCCAACGTTTATTGTTGTATCATTTGCACCAATAATTGTAATAAATGGTTTGTATAAACAACTTCCATCATCTTTTTTTGCTTTGCTGTTATAATTTGTTGCAGTTGGATCCATGCACCCTTTTTTCTTGCAGCTTGAAAAAGTTGTAACTGCAAAAGATCCAACAACTAGAAATAAAATTAATTTTTTCATGGTTCTAAATTTTTTCTCAAATTTATAAATAAAAATGAAACGGCACCTAAAAATAGAATGCCGTTTCATTGAACCAAACGATATGCTCCTTAATCTTGTAGAACCTGATTTTGAGCATCAGGAGAAGCAAGAGCGTCTTTAATTTTATTTTCAAGTTCCTCTGCAAGTTCTGGGTTATCAGCCAAAATTGATTTGATGGCATCACGACCTTGACCAAGTCTTGTTTCACCATAGGAGAACCAAGAACCACTTTTCTTGAGAATATTGAGATCTACACCAAGATCGATGATTTCACCTATTTTTGAGATCCCTTCGCCATACATGACATCAAATTCAGCTTTACGGAAAGGTGGCGCAACTTTGTTTTTTACCACTTTAACTTTAACGCGGTTTCCAATTACTTCTTCTCCGTCTTTGATTTGTGTAGCCTTTCTAATGTCAATTCGGATTGAAGAATAAAACTTCAGAGCGTTCCCACCAGTTGTTGTTTCGGGATTTCCGAACATCACGCCGATTTTATCTCTTAATTGGTTGATGAAAATGCAACAGCATCCTGCCTTATTTATAGATCCTGTTAATTTACGGAGCGCTTTCGACATAAGTCTAGCTTGAAGACCCATTTGGGAATCTCCCATTTCACCTTCGATTTCTGCTTTTGGTGTCAAGGCAGCAACTGA
>VGML01000139.1 GCA_016866415.1 Bacteroidota bacterium
CCCAAAGGACTCATCGCCGAAGCAGCAAATAAAACAGCAATTTGGATTTTAAATAAAACTTTGCAGAGTATTCAATTGCGTGTAAATGAAACAGATAATGACGTTTTTAAAGATTATATTGATTACTTCAATGAATCCTTGCCAAAATCAATTTCACGAGCGAAATATTTTAACAACCTTTTTAATCCTGCCTTAAGTCCGATTTTCAATAGTAATTTATCTCAATATGATCGAGATGTCCTGCTAAAGGAATTAGGAATTAACTCCATTGAAGACAGAAAATCGATTTTTGAAGCGCAACACAAAGCAATAAATAAAACTATTGAAAAGAAAGCCTTGGAAATTTTCATTTATTTAGGAGGTATTTCAGATGAATTTGAGAATTACTTAATTGCAGCTGGAGATGGAAGCTATACCGCAGGTTTACTTCAGGAAAGAGAACGCGACGATGAAGGAAATTGGAACAATGGTTTACCAAAGGCTGTTGGCTTGTTTCCATACGACCTAAAAATTAAAGAAAATGAACTGGTTCCTGAACGAATATGCAATCGTGTGATGACTTTAGTTGGAAATGGCAAACAAACGAATTTGCACTTTGATGTTTGGGGATACAATACCAACCGACAAACGACCGTGGTTATTGAAAAAAATGGCTTTACCTATCATTTGTTTGGTTCGGAAAAAACACGTTTTTTATCTCCTGATTCTAGTTTTTCAAAAGGAGTAACTTTCCAGAAAATAATTAATGATTTAAGTGGGAATACCTTTAATGAGCTTGAAAAAACAATCAAAGGTAAGAACGGATACAACGATCAAATCAAGGAAATCGATCGTCAACTTAGTGAAACTCTACTTTTAATACAAGAAAAAGAGGCTTCATACGGCGAATTGACAAAATCCAATTTTAAAACAAAAAAACGTCCTTCTCGTGCTGCACGAAAACTAAAGAAACAAAATGAGGATCTTGGACCTACAAATATTACTCCAACTACGAAGTCCAAGCGAAAAGCACGAACAAAGAAGCAAGCTGATTTAGTTGAATTATATCAAATTTATGAGGCACTTGAAGTCGATAAAAAGAATCTGATCGAAGAGCGTCAACCGTACTTGGAAGAATATGAATTGAAAAAAAAAGTGCTCGATAATTACAAGCAGCAAATGGGTTTGAAATGGATGAAGTACAAAGAAATTGATGGCTTTTATATTTTTGAAGATTCAAGCACTTTTGACATACGAACACAGGAATTTCTATTTCCAGCGTCAAATGACACCAGTAGTTTTGAAGTTCGTTTGATTTCTATTCCAGATGATTTAATTGGGGAAACCTCTGATGAAGTCATGCTTCACATCAGTAAAATCGATGTTGAGCCTTTTTATGATGCCGATTTTAAAATTACTTTGAATGATGTATTTGCTTCAGATGACTTTGCTTTTAGTGGAAAAATTTTTCAAAATACGGATTCAGCAAAACTGAAACGATTCTTCAAACAATTTGAAAAGCTAAATCCACAAATTTCTTTCGAAATAAAAGGAAATGGCCTCGGAAAATGGGATGGCAAAAAGGTTGTCAAAGATTTTGAAGCCATTGAAGAAAGTGCTTACCCCGGAACTACATCAGAAGAACGACTAAGTTCAAGATTAACAGATGAATATAAGCGATTACGAAAAACCGAACTTTTTTTGAAAGCAGATCGAAATATCGCTATTAAAATTGAATCCTTTACAGATCCTGTAGTTTCAAATCTTATTCTTAAAAACGCCAAATTTCAAGATTTAGTCGAGAAGAAAAAATTATCAAAGAATGATATTTTGAGTGCATATCGCAGTGTAGCAGTTCTGAATCAGTTAAAATTTGAATTTCATATTCTTTGCAGTCAATACCTACCGCAAGATCGTGCCAAAATAATTATTGATAATTTCAATAGTTCCATTGAAAAATCGATGATTCAAGTTGGAAATGAAACATTACGAATGAAAGATTTTCGTTTTTAATTCCCATCTTTTATCAATTCATCAGGAAAGCTCAATAAGTAGATTTTTTCAGTCGAACGAGTCAAAGAGGTATAAAGCCATTTCAAATAATTCGCGGTTTTCATTTCATCGGGAATAAATCCATAATCAATGTATACGTGCGACCATTGTCCACCCTGTGCCTTATGAACGGTAACCGCATAAGCGTATTTCACCTGAACCGCATTGAAATATGGATTTTTTAAAATTAACTGGTAGCGTTTTTGCTTATTTCGTTCGTGTTGATAATCTTTCTCAACCGCAAAGAATAGTTCTTTCATCTTGTCTCGCGATAAATTCGGAGACTCCGCATCAATGGAATCTGTTAGCGCAATAATTTTCAAATCAGCTTCCTCGGGATAATCAATAAATGAAATTTCCAAATGCGTGAAATTGAATCCATACAATTGCTCGGATTTCAAAACGCGTTTCACTTTCACCAATTCACCATTGGCAATGAAACCGATATTTGATTTTGGATCTAACCAATGGTAATTATTTTTTACAACCATTAAAATGTCTCCTCGCTCCAGCAACTCTTCCCGATACAAAATTCGATTTCGAATTTCATGATTCCATCTGTTCGCGCGCTTATTCGAAAGTGTCAATAAAATCGTTTCATCCATTCCAACCTCAGAATAAGAACTTTCCAATTGTTCTTTCAATTCCAACCCAGTTATTCGAATCGTTTGTTTTGAATCCGTTTGAACAATCAAAGGAGTTTGATAATCTTGAAGTGTCCGTAAATAAGATGCATTGGCTAAAACTGACGATTGATTATCTATACGAACAACTTCTGAAAGTGTTGATTGAATGACATTCAGTTTTGAATAATGCGTCTTCAAATAATCAACTGACAAAGCTGGAGAATCTTCTTGTCCAACAGGCGGCAACTGACCTCGATCGCCGAGCACAATCAATTTACATTTATCACCAGAATAAACGTAATTCAACAAATCTTCAAGTAGATTAATACCTTCATTGGCATCCGTTCCTCCAATCATGGACGCTTCATCAACGAAAAAGAAGGTGTTCTTATATAAATTTTTAGCTAACGTAACTTTTTGTCCAACGACTTCATTTCCTGAGAAATAGATTTGTTTGTGAATGGTAAAAGCAGGTTCATTTGCAAAATTAGCCAAAACTTTTGCCGCTCTTCCAGTTGGAGCCAGCAAGCGCGTTTTGATTCGATTCGCTTTAAGTGTTTTAACGATGGCTGCAATCAAAGAAGATTTTCCTGTTCCCGCATAACCCGATAAAAGAAACAAATCAAAACGATTTTCCGAAAACAAAAATTGACAAAACAAACCAATAGTTGAAGCTTGATTATTAGTTGGAACAAAACCTAAATTCGTAACAATACCCGACACAATTTCCTTTTGATTTCCCAACTCCATATCCTACTTTATCTTTCCGATTGATTTGATTATCATAAAATTAATTATACTAGCTTTGTATCGGTATAAATTCATCCCTTTTTAGGATTTAAATTAATATGTCGCAACTTCTAAATTTGGTTTTTGATTCTTCAAACGTAAGGCTTTTTCGATCTAATGCTGGAAATTCGGTGCTACTTGATGAAATTAAAATTGAATCTTCGGCGTTTTTTTTCTTAGAAAATTTAAAGGAACTCATACGTAAGAACCACCAACATCCTGAATTAATTCGAATTTATTTTAGTCCCGAGAAATACACGTTGATTCCTTCGTCCGTTTTTTTACCAAGTAAAACTGCAGATTATTTTCAATTGAATTTTGAAGCAAATAACTCTGAAAACAAGATTTTATCTGAATCTATTTTACCAATTGGTGCAGTCGTTGTTTATTCAATTCCAAGTTGGATTCTTGATTTAAAGAACGAGATAAATGCTTTTGGTGACGTGAAGACAATTTTAGGAAGGAATCTCATCATTCAAAACGAAAATAAATCACTTAACCTAATAACATGTTCAATCGAAAATGATAAAATGGATGTGTTAGTTAAATCGAGTGGTAAGTTGTTGTTAGCGAATCAATATGAGGTTCAAAATGAGGAAGATGTGATTTACTTCTTGCTTTCGATAGTTCAGAAATTAAATTTACTTTCATCAGCTTCTCTTCGATTATACAGTAATTCGGTAAAAATTAATTTAGATCGATTCAATTCAATTTTTGGCTCCATTCAAGAGTTAAGTGAATTATCAATCGAACAAATGGACAATAATATTTACTTTAATTCAATGCTGTGCGCATAATCAGGGGATTTCTAAAAGGTAAACGTTTTTCGACACCACCTAATTTTCCTTCAAGGCCTACAACCGATTTTGCGAAGGAAGGGCTTTTTAATGTATTGGAAAATCAACTTGATTTCGAAGAAAAAAAAGTGTTGGACTTGTGTGCTGGGACAGGAAATATTTCATTTGAATTTATTTCGAGAGGCGTTGCCAGTTTATTGGCTGTAGATAGTAATCCGAGGTGCATTCAATTTTTACGAAGTAACATCAAACAGTTGGGAATTGATGCGCAAATGAATTGCTACAAATCTGATTGTATTGTTTATTGTAAGAATGCCCCTGAGAAATTTGATATAATTTTTTCCGATCCACCGTTTCATTTAAAATTTCACGAACAACTGGTTCAGCAAATTTTTGATAAACAATTACTCAACGAAAATGGAATTCTGATTATCGAACACGGAAAACAAACAAAATTGGAAAATTTGAAAGGCTTCAAGTTTTGTCGTAATTTTGGAAATGTCTATTTCAGTTTTTTTGAACAAATTTTAGAGGCGAATGACTAAAAAAGGATTGTTTCCAGGCTCGTTTGATCCATTTACCAAAGGTCACGAAGGTGTTGTTTTAAAGTCGCTTTCACTTTTCGATGAGGTGATTATTGGAATCGGAATTAACAGTCGAAAAAACTATTTATTCGATTTGAATAAACGAATTGATCACATCTCCTCGTTATTCAAAGAATTTCCGCAGATAAGCATACAAACATATCAAAAGTTAACAGTCGATTTTTGTAAGGATATTGATGCTTCTCATATCATTCGTGGACTTCGTGATTCGAAAGATTTTGAATATGAAAAATCAATAGCGCATATGAATCAGGCGATTTCAGGTATCGATACGGTTTTCTTTTTGACAAGTCAGGAGCACGGAGCTATTAATTCTTCCATCATCCGAGAAATGCATTTGAATCAGGCAGACATTTCACCATTTGTAACTTCGCCAGAATTGCTCGTTTAATTTGGTATCATTTGTGATAAACTTCAATATGCATTTTAAAAATCCTGTATTAATCTTTTTATTCTTTGTTGTTTTTGGCCAAACACATGGACAGTCAATTATCAAAGGACGGACAGAATTCAAAACGGATTTAATTGATGTTTATGAAGTATCTGACTACATTACAAATACAGAAAAAAAACTACTAACAGTCTCCGTTGATTCCAATGGGATTTTTGCATTCAATTTACCTGTTAATTCCATTAAAAAAATAATACTTAGGGATAAAAAACACTTCAGTTGGATGTACGTTCAACCAAAATCGAGGTACTTCATTCAGCTTTCTAATGATGGATCGACATCTAGTTTTTTAAAAGACAATGAAATAGAAATGGAGTTTTTCTATTTGGACAGCAATGATATCAACTATAAAATTTTAGGATTTGAAGCTTGGATGGATTCTGAAATTGCAGACCTTTTTGTTTTGAAAGATGCGCAACAAGCCGAATTCATCAAACGAGTTAGAAATTTCAAGAATGATGTTTCAATTGAATATGAGCAAGATACTTCTATTTATTTTCGTGAATAT
>VGML01000140.1 GCA_016866415.1 Bacteroidota bacterium
CGAATATTTCTTGACCTTTTTTGTGGGGAACCAATTTACATTCGAGATAAACAGACGGAAAATCATACGTTGAATCATTGATGTTAAAACGCTGGCCTTGTAAAACGACCAACCCAGCATCCCATGGCGTGAGTTCGTAAATACCTATCCAGATTTTCTTGTCGCCTTTGTTGATTATCGAATCTTCGAATAGAGTAATTTCGATTTCGTTGAAATTAGTCGTCGTAAGTGATGAATTTTCAGAAGTTAGTTTTGCAGGGAAAATTCCGGAATGTGGGTTGATAGTAAATTTATCTTTTTTATCCAATTCGATTCTGTAAACTAAATCAACACGATCACCGACCTCAACCACTTTTTTAGAAATACTTGCCTGTGGTTGCTGAGCAAGCGAAGTCCAGGGTAAAATCAAAAACAAAATTGATAAACACTTCATCTTCTACTTTTGAATAATTGAACCAAGGGTGGAACGATATTTTGCTCCGTATCAATAAACACATGATCAATTCCAGAATGCTTGAACTCGTCAGATAAACTGTTTTCGCGAGACTCGAATTCGTTCTTAAAAAGTTGTTGGGTTGATTCGGAACCTGCATTTACCCAAGTTGTTTCGTTGGTCTCCGAATTAAAAAACTGTATCCAACCAGAAAGTGGAATTTTCTGCTCCGAACAATCGTTTACTTTAATCGCCACCAAGTCGTGATGTTTCTTCGTACGTTTGGCATCTTCCATAAACGGATTCTCACACTCAAAATCGCTAATTAAAAAACTAATGCTTCTTTTTTTATGGGTGTTTCTCAAAAATTTCAGCGCTTCTGTCAAATTCGTTCCTTGGCTTTTTGCTTCAAATTCAATGAGTTGTCTTAGAATTAATAAAATGTGTTCTCTGCCTTTTTGCGGAGAAATGTATAATTCAATTTGATCCGAAAACAAGATTGCTCCTACTTTATCGTTATTTGCCAAAGCCGAAAATGCGAGTGTCGCTGCAATTTCAATTTGTCGTTGCTTTTTGGAACGCAATTCAAACCCAAATTCCGAAGAACCCGAAATATCAACTAAAAGCATGACTGTCAATTCGCGTTCTTCTTCGAATACTTTCACGAAAGGCGAATTGTATCGAGCAGTGACATTCCAATCAATTGTTCGGATTTCATCACCGATTTGGTAATCACGAACTTCGCTAAATGCCATTCCTCGTCCTTTGAAAGCAGACTTATATTGACCGGAAAAAACCTGTTTTGTTAAACCTTTGGTTTTTATTTCCAGCGTTCGAATTGATTTAATGAGTTCGGCCGTATTCACGATTCAGTTATGGAACTTCAACTTGCGAAACAATCTTTTCGATGATGTCTTTGGATGTCAGATTTTCAGCCTCCGCTTCGTAGGTAATTCCAATTCGATGTTGCAAAACGTCAACCGCCACCGAACGAATATCATCCGGAACAACAAACGCCCGACCTTGAAGAAACGCAAACGATTTCGCCGCCAAAGCCAGGTTGATACTACCCCTTGGAGATGATCCAAAAGCCAACATATTTGCAAAATTGCTTAATCCAACCGAAGCTGGATTACGAGTGGCGAAAATGATATCGACGATGTATTGTTCGATTTTCTCATCCACATAAACTCTTCTTGCGAGCTCACGCAAACGGATGATATCTTCTGTTTTTAGAATTTGTTTTGGTTTGTGAAGCCCTTCCGGACGAATGTTGGTTCGAACGATTTGACGCTCCTCCTCTTTTGTAGGATAACCGAGAGAAACTTTTAACATAAAACGATCGACTTGCGCTTCTGGCAACGGATAAGTTCCTTCTTGTTCAATTGGGTTTTGTGTTGCAAGTACAAGAAACGGATCCGGCAACTTGAACGTCTCTTCACCAATGGTAATTTGTCGTTCTTGCATCGCTTCCAATAAAGCACTTTGAACTTTCGCAGGAGCTCGGTTAATCTCATCTGCTAGAACAAATGAGGCGAAAACGGGACCTTTTTTCACGGCAAACGATTCTGATTTTTGATGGTAAACCATCGTTCCTGTTAAATCCGCTGGAAGTAAATCTGGTGTGAATTGAATCCGATTAAACGAACCATCAATGGCATCTGCAAGTGTTTTAATTGCCAATGTTTTTGCAAGTCCTGGAACTCCTTCCAATAAAATGTGTCCGTTGGATAAAAGTGCAATCAACAAGGAATCAAGCATTTTGTGCTGACCGATAATCGTTTTGGAAATTTCAGCTTTTAACGTTTCAATTCCGACTAACTCGATTTTAATTTCTTCACTTAATTTACGAAGAGCTTCCGCCGGATTGACAGCGTTGATTGGGTTTTCAAACATAAAAGGTAATTGATGAAAGGCAAAGTTGTCAAAGTTTGCTCGGAAACACTTGTTTTTGCTGTTAATTCTTGTTAATCTTGTCAGCATCAATGCTATGGAAAAACGAACCTGCCCCGAATGTGGAATTAAAGTATCCGGTAGAAAAGACAAAGTGTTTTGCTCGGATTATTGCAGAAATACCTTCAACAATCGACAAAATGAAGATGCAAATGCGACAGTTCGTAAAATCAATGCCATTCTGCGCAAAAACCGACGTATTTTAGCTGCTTTAAATCCCAACGGAAAGAAAACGGTTGATGGGATCACACTCGCCGAGCAAGGTTTCAATTTTCACTATTTCACAAACATCTATAAAACCCAAAAAGGCGCTCAGTATTTTTTCTGCTACGATTATGGATACTTGAAATTGGAAAATGACCAATATATGTTGGTACAGAAGCAGGATTATGTGAGGTGAGGATGAATTTTAGAATTGGGAAGTATAATTCAAAATTCCACTTCTGATTAAAGTTAGATTTTGCTTCCTCCATTTTGCGAGGAGTGAGGAGGGCGATCAACTTATACAAAGGTTCTCCCCACCTACTCTCCGATCAAGGTGAGAAACTTAATTTCTTTTTTGATCAATTTTTATCTGAATGCGCAAAAACAAATTTATTTGCTCAAGAAGTATTAGCATATAATTAACATGATTATGGTAATTCGTATGATTTGCTACAAAAATATCAAGACTTAAAGAGAGAGTTGGCAGTTGATTATTTTACAAAAGCAATTAAATTTGAAGCTCTGTTTCATTCTTTCATGAAGGATGCATTACATCATTTTAATGCAATAAATTGACATGTCCAACAAGGACAATTGGAGCTTCGGATTCTTTTCGTTGATACGTGATTTGATATGAATACGTTCCATCTGGACACAAAACGAATTGAAATCTACCATCCCAACCAATTAGGTAATTTCCTGAATGAAACACCTCTTCTCCCCAACGATTAAAAACAGATAAATGATAGTTTTTAGGAACAAATCCAGTTGAAAATATGGGCAAGAATATTGTATTAAACTCTTTAGCGTCAGGAGTGAATGTGTTTGGTACATAAAGCGCAATATTGTCGCGAACCGATGCATTCAACATTAACGAATCTACGCATCCAATCGCCGTTTCACTGTTCAATTGAATGGAAAATGTACCTTCTTGATAAGGTAACTGATAGGAAAAGGAACTTTGATTATTAACGAAACTAGCGCCTAAAATACTCCAAGTATTTTGATTGTTTCCATTCGTTGTATTATAAATGGTAATTGTGGGATTGTCAATGTCCACTTGTACCGGATCAATGTAAAAACTTGGCATTGGATTTGGATCCACAAAAACCGTCAATGGAACACTTTCTGAAACACACCCATATTGATCCATTCCATATACATAATAGGTACTCGTTTGAGCAGGTGAAACGGTAATAGAACCATTGGCATTTTGAGGGACATCCCAAACATAACTTTGTGCGCCAGTCGCTACTAAAGTCAATAAGGTGTTTTCGCAAACAAGGGTGTCCTGAACACTTAGAACTGGCAAAGGATGAACGATTAAATTCAAAATAGCTGTGGAGTCACATCCAAATTGACTCGTTAGATTAACTGAATAAGTTCCTGCTTGCGTTGCACTTATACCATTAAATGAATAGGTTGAACCTAAACAAATCTCTGCGTTTGATGTGGACGATGGAATGTTTACCAATGATAAATTCAGAGTCAAAATGGAATCACAACCTTGAATGGTTTGCAAGGTATCTGTGTATGTCCCAGCTTGTGTTAAAAATTGTCCATCAAAACTATATGAACTTCCATTGCATACAGAATCGACTATTACGGAGAATACCGTTGGGAGTTGACTAACCAACATCGTATCCATTTGTATACAGCCATTACTGTTTGTAGCAACCGCAGCATAAATGCCAGGATTTGTTGCAACAATCGATGTCGTACTGGAACCATTATTCCAAATAATGGAAGAAAAGGAGCCATTTCCAACAATCGAAACGGAATCTCCTAGACAAATGACTTGATCTGGACCGACATCGAATGTAAAAACATTGAGTCCTACAACTATGGAATCGCGCACTATGGAACAACCACTTGGGACATCTACCCAATAAATTCCGGGAGAATTAATGTTTATTGTGGAAGTAGTTTGACCCGTACTCCAAAAATACGAGGCAAAAGATTGACTTAGTTGCAGACTTATTGTTTGACCTTGACAAATGCTCAAGTTTGGTCCTAGATTCGGGAGATTCTGTCCAGAAGGAGCTGGATAATTAAATAGCTGAATGCCTGCGGAGCCCGCGGTGGCTCCATGTGGGGTTCCTGCGCAAGCAGGACCAGTGTGCAAGACCGTTCCCGGAGTTCCACCAGCTAATAGATTCGTAATGTTGGCTGGAATCGCAGCTTGAAGATAACAAACAGCCCCACCTCCTCCACCTCCTCCAGGCCCATGACAAGCGGATGACCAAAGTGTGTTAAAAATATTGCCGCCATTTCCTCCACGTAAATCTAAAGTAAGTGCAGACGTTGTGTTTGGGCACAAATAATAAATACACCCACCTGCCCCACCTGCTCCTGCACCCTCTGAATCTGTATTTCCGATCACATTGGATCCACGAGCATCCACTATGAAATTGTTTCCATTGATGCTAGGCGATTGTAGAAACACCATCCCTCCGCCATTCGATCCAGCAGTGGCATTTAGTCCATTGTCTTTATATCCACCACCGCCGCCGCCGCCTAAAAATGCTTTAAAGGACGAATAACTTGGCGCATACCCACCTAATCCATAGGAGAAATTAAGCTGACAATACCCATAAAATTCATTCCCACCCCGACCACCTACGCCGCCATTCGCGCCACCACCAGCACCGGGATTCCCTGTATTCGAGCCACCGCCGCCGTTGGCTAAAGGAGCACGATTGCAATCCATCGTTACCGGAGGAACAGCAATTCCTTCGCCTTTTTTTCCAGTATTTTGATTGGCATAATTCACATCTCCACATACAAACCCTCCCGAGAACACCGCACCTCCCAAAAATCCTTGTCCGGAAACATTAATATTGGCGTTGAAAGTGATGCTATTCGTTGCTTCAATCGCTACAATACCACCGGTCGTTCCGTCCCATGGTTGTGCCGTTACTGTTCCTATAATGGTGACAGAAGAATACACCGGCACACGCACGAGCTGAACTTTTCCCGATGGAGTGTATGATTTACACAGATTACTGGAGAAAGTAACCATATTCCCACTAATGGAGGCAATTGTAGCAAACTCAAAATTTCCTGCATTACCCAGAGAGTTTATGGTGCCAAATGTCGCTGAATTTGTAGTTGTAATAGTTGCGCCTTTCATTTGA